>NZ_CAUYTL010000014.1:0-65978 GCF_963575615.1 Listeria rocourtiae subsp. hofi
AATACGTATCCAAAATCTAAATGCAGATTTTGGATACGTATTTTTCTAGGTCAGAGAACCTTTTGTCTCAGACTCTTTTCGTTTCACGTGAAACAATTATAAACGTGGATCAATATCGCGTTCTTTTTCAACTTCAAATAACAAGTTAGCTGCCGTTTCATTGAATTGGTCGTTTGTTGGTGAAATGTCTGTCCACTTTGTTGTTAGTAATTTAGAACCAAGGAACCACTCGCTAATTGAAGTTTGTAGCTTTTTATTAATACTTTTTTGTTTGATTAGTTTATTGAATTTATGTGGAAATTGGAAGTCATAGCCATAGATGATAGATAGATAGTCCATATTTCGAACCTTCATGTAAGGCGCGATGTGTGGGCTTAACTTTTCGGGTTTTATGACGATTCCTTCCATTTTGTTTGTTATTGTCATAGTTGCAAAATACTGTTCAGCGATGGTGAGATAATCAGATTGCGTGAAATCCAGCAATACGAACGCGTCATCATTTAGGAAGCTGTACATGTCAGATGCTGTCCATGCTGGAATTTGCTCTGTACCGTCCTGATAGATTATTTTCAGTAGAGAAAAAGCTTTGTAATCGAGCTCGGACTCTACTGCGTAAATGTCTAGTTGTTGCTTGTAGATGTCTAACGCTTCTTTGTGTTGGGCTACATTTTTGTGTGTCTGCTTCATTTGATGTAGTGGCTTGTAGTTTTGATAGATTCGTGAACTATATTTTTCGGCCAATTGTTTTTTTGAAAGCTGTGTTTGGTCGTTTTCGAAGTCAGTGGCATTATATTCTGTGACGAGCTGTGCTAAATTTTCGTCAAAACTGTGAGCTTGCAAAAAGGCTAGCTCGGTTTCCAACGCGGTTTGAATTGGTTGGAATTGTTTTTCGATTAACTCTTTGCCAAGCGCTTGCCATGGGAGAAGTTCGCCGTCTAGAATAAGCATTTGAATCTTTTTTTGCTCCATATATTCTGAAAATCGCTGTGTTAGAGATTGATAAATTGGTGACAAGTCAATATGAGTTATTTTATAGCCATTTCGGCTAACTGCAAAACTCAATCGTGTATTTTTATGCAAGTAAATATTACAACGCGAACCCATGTATTTCGGCTGGAGAACAACATGTGATAGCCCTTTTTTAGCGAAATATTCTAGGCCTTTTTCTAAGGATTCTAGATTATTTGTTGCTAGGTCTTTTGGTGCAGGTGACATGGTTCCAGAGATAAAATTAATTTTGTTCTCCGCAATGTGGTGAAGTCGTCTTAATGATTCGGTATCTAAATCTGAAATCTGAACTTTTTGTTCCCGTTTGAAAAGCGTTGGGAGTTCGCCGTTTAATTGTTGGTTTGCTGATCGAATAGATTTAAAAATAGGTTTCCGGTATTTTAAAGTCACAGCAGTTAATTCATTGCCATGGGCGCAACCGGTATCCAAATGTAGCTTATTTTTAACGCGAAAAGCTTGTTTTGCGGCAACGTGTCCGAAAATATGATACGGATAATTATTCACAGCTTCGTTTTCCAAAAATGTCAGTTGTTCCTGAACAGGCCGCGTCCGATCTAAATGGAAGTTCCGCTGATGACGCATCGAATTTCCATCCAGTTTGCCGATATACTTATTTTGACACGGCGAATGGGTGACATAAAAAGAAGCAGTTTCATTGCCAATATAATGGTAAAATGGCTGTGCTAAATGGAAAAGTTGTTCAAATTTCCTAAATAGCTTGGGATCGGCAACAAGATCTGGAATGGAGTCAAAATAATTATCGACAATTTCTTGATTTGCTCCCTTAATTTCGCCCAAAATGTATTTATGCACAAAGTTTTCATGATTTCCAAGTACAAATAGGAAATGTTGCTGGTTTTCATATAAGAATTCAGTAATTTCACGTGTATTCTTACCTTTATCGATCCAATCACCTACAAGAATCATTTTATGAGGGCTATAGCTGATTTTATTGTCTTCAACCTGACAACCCAATTTGAGTAGAAGTGACTTTAATTCGCTGACACACTCATGAACATCGCCAATCATCGTATAAGCCTCATTTGTAGGTAGGAGTGTTTCCAGAAATAAGGCTCTGTTCGTGACATCGATTTCATAATTTGTGAAATCCTTAGCTCGAATACGATGAATTTGATGGTATTGTTCACGCGCAATATTTGGGAGAATTTCCTTCTTCAAACGCGTAACATGGTTTGAAATCAACTTTTTTGAACGCTCACTAGTGTAGTAATCATCCCGATTGCGATAGTCAAAAAGAATAACCTCGACATTATAATTATTTTCTTTAGCTGTTTCACGAACCCTCTCACGGAAATCAGCGGTCAATCCTGTCGTGTCTAAAATAACAAATTCAGCGTTAATAGGGAATTTTGTGACCAAATCTAGTTTTTTGAAAAGCAGTTCAAAAGTTTGATCGCTCGCTTCGAGCATGATTTGGGCATATTTATCATAATCATTTCCTAACATTTCTTGACGAATCACATCAGAAGACAAATATTGTACGTTTGCATGAAAATTCTTGTTAGGTTCTGAAAATTGTAGTTGAGGTATTAGAATCTCTTGTGCAAATGTTGATTTTCCGCATTCTGTCGGGCCTACAAGCATGAAAATAGTGTGTAGTTGTGTTTTCAATTCCATATTATACCTCCTTTTTTCTTAAAATAGCGCCTTGTGTCGTGTGAATACCGTTAACAGCATCACCAATCGCATGAAATTCAATTGTGACAGTGTTTTCATCAATCATTTCAAGGAGCCAAGTTTGGAATTCGGCAGTGCTCATTTCCCAGTCATGATCGTCATGCCGAAAACCTTCCAAACCATAATAAGTATTAAACTCGCTGTTTGGCGTCGTGATAATGAATGTAGCAAAATCGACATGTTGCACAATTTTACGAATAAGTTTTTTCGCCATTCTTGTAGGCATATGCTCAATGACTTCTGTTAAAATAACATCTACCTGCTCACCAGCGTTATTTTCTAAGAATACGTCCAGCGAGGAGTAGGTAATAATATTACTTAGCGCTTTTTTTGTGGCTTTTTTATTTGTGATTAGTAGCATTTCTGGGTCAATATCGATTGCATAATAATCCAATTTCGTCTTCTCTGCGAAGGGGATAGCATAAAAGCCTTCACCACATCCAATATCGACAATCACTTTGTCAAAAGCCAGATGACTCGCAGTAAAATTCCGTCTCTGAATAGCAGTGCTACCAAAATCGAATTGAATATCATAGCGATCAGTCGTCTCTAATTTTTCCTTAAACCGATGAAACAATTTGCGTGTCGCTAAGAAATTATGCACAAAAAGATTTCGAATATAGAATGGCGGATCTGTGATTTGGACACTTTTAATGTATTTTGTGAGCAGATCTTCCGTTATATCTAAATGTTCTTGGCTGAAACCTGCGAAGAAGAGGCAAAACAGGTTAGAAATATGAATCAAATCATATAGGCTAGATTTGGTAGAAATGGTGACAGCCCAGTTTTTATCAGAAAGATGCTCCACTTCAAATGTGTAATCGGGCATATATTTTTGAAAGAACTCCACGTAATGAATCCGGCGAATATAAAGCATATTAATCTTGAATTGATGCGTAAAACCTGGTAAATCACGGTCATCTTGCTCTTTTAAGGCAAAGAATTCGCCAAGAGCATTTAATGGAAAGATATTCGAATTATAACGAGACAGATTAAGATATTCAAAATTTTCATCGCGATATTTTTTATAGGATATTTCGTTGTCTGCATCTTTAAAATAAACATTAAATGTGTCTGATGCTGAATACCAGCCATGCGCAATGCCTTTTCGCATTGGTCGGAGCATCATGCCTGACTCGGGATTCTTCTTAATAAGGAAAGAAAAGTCTGGATTAGTTGACGTTACTTGAATAATTGCCATGTTAAGCTCCTTTACTATCGACGGTTAAATGTTTCACGTGAAACTCCATTTTATGCGCCACTATTAATATAATGATATACCAATACGTTAAGGTAAGCGCTTCTTTTTGTCAATACCGTTAAATTCGGATTGAATGTGCAAATTATTACAAAAATAAAGGTTTACAATTGAACGATTTAGAGGTATATATAATAAGTGCGTAAAAATCAAAAAGGAGGAGAACACATGAGTAAGAAATTATTTGCTGAATTTATTGGAACTTTTGTTTTGGTCTTATTCGGCACAGGAACTGCTGTTTTAGGCGGTGGAATTGAAGGAATTGGAACGCTTGGAATTGCGATGGCATTCGGTTTGTCAATCGTTGCGATGGCGTATAGCATTGGAACTATTTCTGGATGTCATGTAAATCCAGCTGTCTCCGTTGCAATGTTTTTAAACAAAAGAATTTCAGGTAGCGAATTAGTAGGATATATTGTGGCGCAAGTTGCAGGTGCTATTGTTGGTACGGTTACACTGCTTTCATTCTTAAATCTTTCTGACATGTCTACTAAAAACCTAGGTCAAAATGGATTTGGAAATATCGGTGCAGGCGGCGCATTCTTAGTAGAAGCTATTTTAACTTTCGTATTTGTTTTAGTTATTATTGTCGTGACTGGTAAAAAAGGAAATCCTGCTTTTGCTGGTTTAGTTATCGGTTTGACTTTAGTTTTAATTCACTTATTAGGCATTCCGTTGACAGGAACTTCTGTCAACCCAGCTCGTAGTATCGGTCCAGCTCTATTTGCTGGCGGTGAAGCTTTATCTCAATTATGGGTATTCATTGTAGCACCTATCGTTGGTGGTTTAGTAGCTGCGATTGTTGGTAAATTTGCTATGGATAGTGAAAAATAAGTTGTAGACTGAGATATGGTAGCGGTTATTGCTGTTATCATATCTTTTTTATGCTATAGTTGTCATAACAATTGTTTTGTGAGGTGAGTGAGATATGAGGGATTTTCATGATAGTATTACTTTTCGGATGAATGTTGTGGCGAGGAAGGCTAGCCTTGGTTTGCAACATGGATTGAAGCGATATGATGTGACGCCAGAGCAGTGGTCGGTGTTGAATGTGTTGAATCATAAGGCACCCATATCACAGAAGCATGTGGCAGAATTAGTGGAAAAAGATGCCCCCACTGTGAATCGGATCATGGATGTGCTAGTTCGGAAAGATTTGATTGTTAAAATAGTTGATGAAAAGGATCGACGGGTTACTTTATTATCTTTGTCTATGGAAGGAAAGCAGAAAGTACAGATGATTCGAAATGTTGTAGAAATGACATGTGTGCAATTTTATAAGGGCATATCAGACGCGGAATTAGGTGTCTTTTTGGACATTTTGATGCGGATTGAAAATAATTTAGAGTGAGAAGGGATTTTTTGAAGGCGAAGTTGTGGACGAAAGATTATGTAATATTGTTAGTTTCGAGTTTATTTTTATATATTGGATTCCAGATTTTTATGCCTACTTTACCAGCACAAATTATTAAATTAGGTGGAACAGAGACCCAAGCTAGTTTAGCGGTGGGTTTATTTTCGTTGGTAGCGTTATTTATGAGAGTTATTGCGGGCGGATTAAATGATCGATTCGGTGCGAAAATCATGATTTTGGTAGGCTTTTTTGTGTTGATTGCGGTTACGGTAAATTTTTATTGGTCAACGGTTGTTTCGGCGCTACTTGTGTTAAGGCTGTTTCATGGTGTTGGTTGGGGAATTACAACGACTTCGATTGCTACGGGTGTTTCGATGCTCGTTCCACCGAATCGAACAGGAGAAGGTATTGGCTTTTATGGTCTTACAACAGCACTTGGGATGTCGTTGGCACCGATTATTGCGATTATTTTGATGAACCAGTTTTCATTTGATTTTTTGATTGGATTTTCGATTATACTAATGGTGCTAGTTTTTCTATTGGCAACTCAACTTAAAATGCCGAAGCAAGGAGTTGTAAAGCACAAAATGCAACTATTTGATAAAGGGGCATTGTTACCGGCTTTGCTCTGCATGTTGATGGCTTTTCCATTGGGTGGAATTCAGACGTTTATGATGATTTATGGATTGGAATTGCATGTACGGATGGTTTGGATTTTCTTTGTTGGCCAGGCAATGATGGTGTTAGTGAGCCGGACTTTTGCAGGAAGGTTATATGATTTGAAGGGACATCGAGTGGTAATTATTCCAGGAATTTTGTTGATGGGCGTTGGATTATGGTGGCTATCATTAGCAATGGGAGTTTGGAGTCTATTTGGATCTTCGTTATTTTTCGGTCTTGGTTACGGGATGGTGCAGCCTTCTTTGCAAGCTTTAGCAGTGGATCGTGCGGCGCCAGATAAAAAAGGGATTGCAAATGGAACATTTTTGTCAGGGATGGATGTTGGGATGGCATTGGGGAGTTTTGGATTAAGCTTTATTGCGGCACATTATAATTATGCCATGATGTATCGCTGGTCGATTGTTACGTTACTTATTTTTCTGCTCATTTATTTGGTGGTTTTTCGAACAAGACGATTATTGCCCGGGAAATAATGTGGGGAATTGGTTTTATAAAAATTTTTAAAAGGAATTTTAGAAATGTAGTTGCTAGGATTATAGCTGAATGGTGACGCTTTCTTAGATTTTATGAATAAAAACCCGCAAAATAAGTTCAATTTATCTGAAAATATTCGTATTTTCTGATATAATATATCCAAGTGTTAGGAGTAAGTATTCGTTCTTTGGTTTGATTAGACTGGAAGTGGGAATGAGATACATATGTGAACTCCAAAAAGGCTTTTCGCGATGCTTGTAATGCTTGTCACAGTTTTTGTATTAAGACCAAATGTGAGAAATCGAAGTTGTAGGTTGGAAATACGATTGGAACAGGAGAGATGATGTGTGGAGAGAGCGTATAATTTTTCAGCAGGACCTGCGATTTTGCCCGTACCGGTTCTAGAAAAGGTACAGAAGGAATTATTATCGTATAAAGGTTCAGGAATGTCAGTAATGGAATTAAGTCACCGTTCGGATTTATTTGAAGAAATTATTGGAGATGCAGAGTTACTATTGCGTGAATTAATGAACATCCCCGAAAATTACAAAATTTTATTCTTACAAGGCGGTGCGAGTCTGCAATTTACCATGATACCGATGAATTTGATGGCTGGTAAAAAAGCCTATTTTGTGAATACTGGTTCGTGGTCTGAAAAAGCGATGGAGGAAGCGGCAAAAATTGGTGATATTGAAGTTTTGGCATCATCAAAAGATAAGAATTTCAGTTATATTCCAGAGATACCGCGTGTGCCATCCGATGCGGCTTATTTGCATATTACAACGAACAATACGATCGAGGGTACGGCGATTTTCACACCTCCTGAAACTGGTGATGTGCCATTAGTTGCCGACATGTCTTCCAATATTTTGTCGAGTGTGTACGATGTGAGCAAATTTGGACTAATTTATGCGGGAGCTCAAAAAAACATTGGTCCTGCAGGTCTTACAATCGTCATTGTTCGAGAGGATTTGATTGGAAACGTAGCTGGTTTGCCGGCTATGCTTGATTATGCAGTTCAAGCAAAGAATGGTTCGATGTATAATACACCGGCGACTTTTTCAATTTATGTAGCAAAATTGGTTTTTGAATGGATTAAGGCTCAGGGTGGCGTTGCGGGAATTGAAACATTGAATAGGAAGAAAGCAGGTCTTTTATATGATTATTTGGATGCGTCTTCGATATTTTCCTCACCGGTAAACAAGGAGGATCGTTCGCTTACGAATGTGCCATTTGTTACGGGTTCGGCAGATTTAGATGCATTATTTATTAAAGAGGCAGAGGAGCTTCATTTTGAGAATTTGAAGGGGCATCGCTCTGTTGGTGGTATGCGTGCAAGTATTTACAATGCTTTTCCATATGAAGGTGTTGAAGCGCTCACTACTCTTATGGAAAAATTTGTTGCAACTCATAAAGGGGGAGAAATACATGTTTAATATTCAGACTTTCAATGCGATTGCTAAAGAAGGATTACGTAAGTTCGATGTGGAAAAATATTTAATTGACGGGAATCAAGCACCGGATGGCATTTTGCTACGAAGCTATGATCTGCATGATTTTGAGTTTCCTGATAGTGTGCAAGCTATTGCGAGAGCTGGTGCGGGAGTTAATAATATTCCTGTCGAGGCGTGTGCGGATAGAGGAATTGTAGTTTTTAATACGCCTGGCGCGAATGCAAACGCGGTGAAAGAACTGGTATTAGCAAGTTTATTTATGGGAGCGCGCCCGATTTTGGAAGGTTCGGAATGGGTCAAAACGCTTACCGGTAGGGATATTGAAAAGAAAGTTGAAGCTGGAAAGAAGAAGTTTGCGGGCACGGAGATTGCTGGAAAACGTCTTGGAATCATTGGTTTGGGCGCGATTGGTGCGCTTGTTGCAAATGATGCGCTAGCGCTTGGCATGGACGTGGTTGGTTACGATCCATATGTTTCGGTGGATACGGCGTGGCGAATTGCAAAAGAAGTGGAGCGCGCTATGACGCTTGAGGAGGTTTTGGCGACGTGTGATTATTTGACAGTGCATGTTCCGCTGAAGGATAATACAGCTGGGATGTTCAACCGGGAAACGTTACAATTGCTAAAACCTGATGCTGTCTTGCTTAATTTTTCGCGTGGAGAATTAGTGGATGAAGGTGCGATGGTTGAGGCGCTCAATGCAGGCCAGTTGCGCATGTATATCACGGATTTCGCAACGGAAGCCTTTGTGAAGCACCCTCAGGTGGAAGTGTTGCCGCATCTAGGTGCTTCGACGGAAGAGGCCGAAACGAATTGCGCCAAAATGGCAGCGAAGGAATTGGCTTACTTTTTAGAGACTGGTAGTATAAAAAACTCAGTGAATTTTCCGAATGTGGATATGCCCTATAATGGACATCCGCGTTTAGGTGTATTTCATCATAATGTGCCGAATATGGTCGGACAGGTGACGACGGAGCTTGCGAATGGATCGATTAATATTTTAGATATGACGAACCGTAGTAAGGGCGATTATGCTTATACGCTTATCGATATGGAAAAAGGTGCGCAAGGTAATTTATCACTTGTTGAGAAACAACTTAGCACGATTCCTGGTGTGATTCGGGTTCGTGTGATTGAACCTGCTGGTGTTACGGCATATTGAGATAAAAATGAATAGCTGCGATGGGTTTACTGTCGTGGCTATTTTTATAAAATTGGGAGGGATTGTTAGTGGTGAAGATTAGAGCTTTTAAGGCGATTAGACCGAATGAAAAAGAGGCAGTATATGTTGCTTCGTTGCCATATGACGTGTTAAATACGGAGGAGGCACGGAAATTGGGCGTCGCTAACTCGATGTCATTTCTACATATTGACAAGGCGGAGATTGATTTGGATACAGATGTGTCGCCGTATGATGATTCGGTTTATGCGAAGGCTGCGTCGAACTTGGCAGAGTTCCAAGATAAAGGGTGGCTTGCAAAAGACGCGAAACCGGAGTTGTATTTATATCAGTTAGTCATGAACGGACGACCTCAGACTGGAATTGTGACATGTACGGCAATTGATGATTATGTGAATGGTGCCATTAAGAAACATGAGTTGACGCGTGAGGAAAAGGAGCTGGATCGGATTCGTCATGTGGATACGACAGATGCAAATACGAGTCCGATTTTCTTGACGTATCGTTCAGATAAGCTCGTGAATGATGTGGTGGATGCTTGGGTTGGGAATCATGAGCCGGTTTATGATTTTGAGAGTTTTCATGGTGTGCAACATCGGATTTGGACGGTGGACGATGCGGATGTGGTAGATGTGCTTACGAAGGCTTTTGAGGCGATTCCTGCACTTTATATTGCGGATGGGCATCATCGCACGGAATCGGCGGTTAAAGTTGGTCTGAAGCGTCGGGAGGAGTTTCCAGATGCTAGTGCGGATGCAGAGTTCAATTTCTTCTTATCGGTGCTATTTCCACAAGATCAGCTGGAAATTCTTGATTATAATCGGGTTGTTGATGTTCCGATTGCACCAGATTTCTTGGATCAAGTTGCTTTAAAATTTGATGTGGAGAAAGTCGGAAACGAGGCATATAAACCTGCAACACCGAATACGTTTGGGATGTATTTGGACGGTTCGTGGTATGGCTTGAAAGTGAAACCTGAGTTTGCAGGTAGTGGTGTAATAGCGGGACTCGATGTTTCTATTTTAGCGGATCAAGTACTGGAACCATTATTCGGGATTAAAGACATTCGCCGCGATGATCGGATTAACTTTGTTGGTGGAATTCGCGGTTTGGGTGAGTTGGAGCAACTTGTGGATGCAGGTAAATATACGATTGCGTTTTCGATGTATCCGCCAACGATGGATAATTTGCTTGATGTAGCCGATGCTGGTGAGATTATGCCGCCGAAATCAACTTGGTTTGAGCCGAAGTTATTGAGTGGATTATTTGTACATGATTTGGAGAGTAAGTAAAAAGATTGAAAAGCGCGTTCTGTAGCACTTGATGTGTTTATGGGATGCGCTTTTTTATGTTTCACGTGAAACAATGATTTTACGTAAGTTTATTACAACAAACATTTCTGTTAGTCAAAAGGTTGCTATTTGAATCATATTTGTTATAATGTTTACATAAATGAGAGAAGGTGCAACAAGATGAAAGAAAATAAATATGATAATCCTGCTTTTTTTGAGCAGTATAGCAAGATGAATCGTTCAGTAGAGGGCTTGAAAGGTGCAGGAGAATGGCATGAATTTCAGAAAATGATGCCTGATTTTGAAGGGAAACGTGTACTTGATCTCGGTTGTGGTTTTGGGTGGCATTGTCTTTATGCGGTTGAAAACGGCGCGGAATCAGCAATTGGTGTGGATATATCAGAAAACATGCTCACAGAAGCACGTAAGAAAACAGATTCACCGAAAATCACCTATACTCGAGAGGCATTAGAGGATATTGATTTCCCTGCTGGGAGTTTTGATGTGGTGATTAGTTCGTTGGCATTACATTATATTGAGTCGTTTCCAGCGATTTGTGAGAAGGTAAACCATAGTTTAACACAAGATGGTGTGTTTGTATTTTCTGTGGAGCATCCGATTTTCACAGCGCAAGGCACGCAGGATTGGTATTATGATGAGAATGGGAATAAATTGCATTGGCCGGTGGATCAGTATTTCACGGAAGGATTGCGGATGGCGAATTTTCTTGGAGAAGATGTCACTAAATACCACAAAACATTGACAACTTATGTGAATTCACTGCTTACAACAGGTTTCGAATTGATTAGTTTAGTGGAGCCGGAACCTGATGCAGCAATGCTAGCAAGTCATCCTGATATGCCAGATGAATTACGCCGACCAATGATGCTACTCGTTTCAGCACGAAAAAAATAGTTTAGTCGTATTTACACTGCATTTCCTTTAAATAAGCAATGAAGCCATCATAAAAATCTCCTGGTTTGCGAACCGTAACGTGTGAACCTAGTTGTAACAAAAAACGGTAGCCTGCTTCGTGATTTGGCAGCGTTATTTTTGCTAGGAAATGTGAGTTGTCTAATGGTTCAATGGTCGTTGCACCGAAACGTAAGGCAATTTGTTCGCGGGCTATTTTGTCAATGACTAGGCTTACTTCTTTCATTTGGAACGGAGGCTGTGTTGTTGCTGATTGGAATGGCTTCATTATGAAAGGACGTTTTTCGAAGGTTTCAGTTGATATGTCTAATTCGATGACTCGAGACAGCTTGAATGTTCGGAAATCTTGGCGTTCTAAGCTATATCCTTGCAAATACCATGATCGATTGCGAAAAAGTAAATGATACGGCTCGATTTTCCGTGTTGTTTGATTCCCATCGCGGTCAATATAAGTTAACATGATAAATTGTTGCTTTTTAATGGCTAAATGAAGTTGCTCGACGTTCTCATTAAACTCTTGTTTCATTGCTAAACTCGAAAAATCTAGGGAAATGGAGGCTGCGGGAAACTGGTTTTCATGACCAAGCATATTCTTCATTTTTAGCAAAGTTTTTTAAATATCAGCGGAGGATAAGAGTTGTTCAAAGCCACTGAGTCCAGTGATGATTGCGTTCAAATCCTCAACGGTAAGCAGTTTTTTGTCTACTTTATAAGTTGGCATAATACCAATACCGCCTTTTACACCAGGCATTGTATAGATTGGAATATTTGCCATCGAAAGTGTTTCGATATCACGGTAAATTGTTCTTTTTGTCACTTCGAACATTGTTGCCATTTCAGAGGCGCTGACAAGTTCGCGTTGTAGAAGTAGCATGATAATTCCAATGAGGCGCTCAATTTTCATTTTTTCTCCTTTAATTTCGAATGATGACATATAGTTGTCAACATTTGAGTGTTATAGTTACATCATAACAAATTTAGAGTAACTTTTGGAGGGAAATAGGATGGCATTTGAAATTGTAAAATTAGACAAAGAAGTTTTTTCGGGAAGTAGAGTTGAAATTCCTGCATTTAATCCACAAGAAGGTTTCGCGGTTATGAGTGAAGTTAAAGAAGCGGCTATAGCAGATTTTGCGAAAACAGCGGGGGATTATGTCGGTATAAACGCGAATATTGATGGTGTGCAAACATATCTCGTTGCAAAATCAGGCGATGGCAATGGCGATACATCGTTCGAAGTTAAGGAAGGTCAGTATGCTAAATTCGTGACGAAAGAAAAAGAGCGTACAGCAATTGACGGATTCATTGGTCAATCTTACGGTGAAATTATGAATAGTGATACAGTTGGTGTTGCGGGGACTTTTAATTTAGAAGACTTGCGTGAAGCTGATTTCACGATTTACATTCCAGTTGTGGTTAAGTAAATACAAAAAAGAACTGGTCTGGGACAAACTCCCAGACCAGTTCTTTTTATTGAATATTTTGATCGAATTGTAAGTACACGACATGTGTCTGCAAGTATTCCTCTAGGCCATGTTTTCCATCTGCGCCGCCAATTCCAGATTTGCGGAATCCAGCATGAAAACCTTGCATCGCCTCAAAATTCTCACGGTTTACATATGTTTCCCCGAATTTCAGCTGACGAATTACTTTCATTGCACGATCTAGGTTTGTTGTATAAACGGAAGATGTTAAGCTGTAATCGCAATCATTCGCTAATTTGATAGCTTCATCCAATGTTTTAAATGTTCCAATCGGTGCAACGGGCCCAAAAACTTCATCGTGCATAATCTCCATATCGTTTGTTGCGTCCCCAATAACAGTCGGCTGGAAGAAGCAACCTGTTCCTTCAACTGCTTTCCCACCTGTCAAAATTTTCGCACCTTGTGCAACGGCTCGGTCGACCTTATCTTGAACAGATTGTTGGGCGTTTTTATTAACGAGTGGTCCCATATCGATGTCATTCGAGACAAGTGGATCGCCATATTGCACGTCTTCCATCGCTTTCACAAGTTTTGCAGTGAAAACATCTTTCACATTCTCTTGCACATAAATCCGCTCCACACAATTACAAACTTGCCCGCTATTAATCACACGGGAATCCACAATCGCTTTAACAGCTAAATCTAAATCTGCATCATCCAACACAATCGCAGGTGCTTTTCCACCAAGTTCCAGATTCACTTTTGTAATATTTTCGCTTGCTGCTTGCATCACTTTTTGGCCAGCAGGTTCGCTACCGGTCAAGGAAACTAGGCCGACTTTAGGATTTCCAGCAAGTTCATCGCCAATTTCGCCGCCACGCCCAGTAATCATATTATAAACACCTTTTGGTAAGCCGATTTGATCTACGATTTTAGTGAAAGCAACCGCATTATTCGACGATTCTGCACTTGGTTTTACCACAATCGTATTTCCAGTAATGAGCGCTGGAGCCATTTTCCGAGCAATTAAAAAAACGGGAAATTCCAGGGTAAAATACCAGTCGTGACACCAATCGCTTTCTTGAATACGAAAATATGCTCATTTGGTCGATCGCTTTGTAAAATTTCACCTTCATATCTACGCGCCCATTCTGCCATATAGTCCAAATAATCAGCGGTGAAATTTACCTCAACCTCTGATAAAGCCAACGTTTTCCCGACCTCTTCTGAAATAAGTTTAGCGATTTCAGGTACTTGTTCGCGGATTTTCGTAGCAATTTTATGTAGATAAACGCCACGTTCTACAGCTGGTAAAGCCTCCCAAGCGATTTGTGCAGCATCTGCAGCATCTATTGCTCTTATTGCATCGGCTTTCGTAGCTTTCGGTACTTGTGAAATGACTTTTTCTGTGGAGGGATTGATAACATCAAAAAACTCCCCATTACTAGATAAAACAAACTCCCATTAATATACATTTTATGTTGATTCATGTGTTTTACTCCTTGTTTTATGTTGATTCATGTGTGTAATTATAACGAAACAAACAAAAACAAGCAAATATAACGCTTACAAACGAATGGTGTGGCAAGAGAAATTAACACGTTAATCACGGTTAGGAAGTTTATCAATCAAGCATCATTCCACTTCTAAAAAGCCTCAAACGTAGCAAGGAGAGTAGCGATATCAACTACTAAACACCACTAGTACTAAGTTTGAGGCTCTATCTATTCACTTATTTCAATGTCATTGTACCATTATTAATCAAATTAACATCAACGGCCTGATAGAAAGCATTTCCAGTATCCCCGATTTCCCAAACACCGAGAACGACATAATAGCCATTGCGATCAGTTGGAAGTGGTACTTGATGCTTGATTGTTGTAGAAGTTGGAACCTCATTATGTGCATCAATCGTAGTTAGTAGCTCAAGATCACCACGAGTTAGCGGACTATTTGGATTCCAGCCTTTTTTCGTAATATAATATTTATACTCTTTCGTTCTATGGAGAGCGGTGAGCGTCCAAGTGAAATCATTCTGCCCGCCTAAAAGATCCACGTGATACCAGCGATCCGGAGTTTGTACATCCATTTCTGGAAACTTGCCACCACCAGCGATAGTTCCATCAGAGGGGCCACCGAGCGGGAAGTTCCCTGTTGCTTCTATACTTTGAGGCTCCCATTGAATTGCTCCTGCATTTTGATTAATCCCCAATTTCGCTAAATACGCCCGACTTTCTGGTTTTGAGATATAACCATGCGCTGACGCTCCAGATGCAAACGTCACGAATAACAATGCAAACGCGACCAAAAATAAAATTGATTTACCCAACAACTTTCTCATTAAACTAACACCCCTTATTTGTTTTGAGCCATCTTCCGTGCTCGATATCTAGTTTACCCAGCTAGCTACGAAACGAATCCCGACATTGTGAAAATGAAGCAAAGTACACAAGGACTAGACCAATGAACAACAAAGAAGCTAGATATAAAGATATGACGCTCGGATAAGAAAGCGCTTTTTTAAATAAATTAACTAGGTATTTAGGTTCTAATCGTTACATTCCAAAAATCGCTAAACGAGCACTATCCTCACTTTCCACACAATAAATATTCCTACTAACGAATGATTTTTAAGAAAGAGATGTGCTCATATAGTAACACTTGATTTTGTGAAAAAAATAACTTGATTCGATACTTTGAATATACAATCCAAATACGCTATAATAGTAGTCGAGTATGCACATGCAGTTTCAAATTCATAATTTCACGAATTAAAAGTTTGTGATATTGTGATAAATCTACACAATCTAGTTGGCTATATTTTATAATATTATCAATTAGGGGAGCCTCTCTGGTTGGGGAATCAGGGAGTAGAGTTGTATTTTTGCGCAAAAATACACAGCAACACACATCAATAAGGAAAGAAGGGGATTCGGGTGTCAAAAATGCTCAAGTCATTGTTACTTACAGTATCGCTGGTCTTTGTTGGACTTCTTAGCGGCTGTGGTGATTTGACGGTACTAGATCCAAAAGGTCCGGTAGCGCAAAGTCAAAGCGATCTAATCATCTATTCGATTATTTTCATGCTTATCATTGTACTCACGATATTCGTGTTATTCGTTATCATGATCACGAAATACCGCGAGAGAAAAGATCATTCCAACTACGAACCAAACATGCACGGCAGTACGAAACTAGAAATTTTATGGACGTTGATTCCGGTTGCGATTGTTATTGCATTAGCTATTCCAACAGTGCAAACAATTTACGCGAACGAAAAAGCGCCAGAGGTTACCTCACACAAGGATCCAATTGTTATTTATGCGACTAGCGCAAACTGGAAATGGTTCTTTAGTTATCCAGATCAGTCGATTGAAACTGTAAATTATGTACATATTCCAACTGATCGACCGGTATTATTCAAGCTTACTGCGGCAGATTCGATGACGAGTTTCTGGGTGCCACAACTTGGTGGACAGAAGTACGCGATGAGCGGAATGACGATGGATTTGTATTTGCAAGCTGACGAAACAGGAACTTTTAAAGGTCGTAACTCGAACTTTAATGGAGAAGGTTTTGCTGGACAAGTATTTGATGTTGTCGCACAGAAACCAGCTGATTTTGAAAAGTGGGCGTTGAAAACAAAAGCTGATTCGCCAACTTTATCACAAGACCGCTATGATAAATTATTACTTCCTGGTAACGTGAAACCACAATCTTATGCAGGTACGCACATGGCCTTTGTTGACCCAGCTGCTGATCCAGAATACGTTTTTTATGCGTATAAACGTTTTGGTTTTGAACTAACAAATCCACATGATCCACATGCAAAAGACACAAGAACGAAAAAGCCAATTTTGCCAGCGCGTCCGGTTACAATTACAAACCCACGCTTTGAGCAAATGGACATGGAGCCAAATATTATTCCGAATGGTGCTGGCTATAAGGAAAACAAGCATTACGATGAAGGAATGAAGAAATTAGGCGAAGAAATTAAAACCGATGAAGCAACAGACCACGATAAATCGGGACACTAAAAAGGGGGGTATTTCAACATGAGTTTAGATGAATTTATCATCACCGGCGACCCGCTGATTTTAGGAGCCCAAATTTCGATTGCTCTTGTCAGCATTGGTATCGTCGTGTTACTAACTTATACAAAGAAATGGAAGTGGCTATTCACAGAATGGATTGCTTCTGTTGACCACAAACGCCTTGGGATCATGTATCTTTTGGCAGCAGTATTAATGTTTTTCCGTGGTGGGGTTGATGCACTCATGATTCGTACTCAACTTGCAATGCCAGGCATGGAGTTTCTTGATGCTCAGCATTACAATGAGGTATTTACGACTCACGGAACAATTATGATCTTATTTATGGCGATGCCGTTCGTTATTGGTTTAATGAACGTTGTTGTGCCGCTTCAAATCGGAGCGCGCGATGTTGCATTCCCATTTTTGAACAATTTAAGTTTTTGGACATTCTTTATGGGGGCAATGTTATTCAATATTTCCTTCGTAATCGGTGGTAGTCCAGCAGCTGGTTGGACAAACTACGCGCCGCTTGCCGAGGAGTTCAGTCCAGGTTACGGGATTAACTTCTACTTACTCGGGGTTCAAATTGCCGGTATCGGTACGCTGATGACTGGGATTAACTTCATGGTCACGATTCTACGTATGCGAACGAAAGGCATGACGCTTATGAAAATGCCGATGTTCACGTGGACATCATTGATCACTTGTTTAATTATCGTATTCGCGTTCCCAGTACTTACTGTGGCGCTAGCTTTAATGACGTTTGACCGTCTATTCGGGACGGCATTCTTCACGCTTGCAAATGGCGGGATTCCGATGATGTGGGCCAACCTGTTCTGGGTTTGGGGACATCCGGAAGTGTACATCGTTATTTTGCCGGCATTCGGTATTTTCTCCGAGATTATCTCGACCTTCTCAAAGAAAAAACTATTCGGTTACCCAGCAATGGTCGCGGCTGTTGTTGTTATTTCCTTACTAAGTTTCCTAGTTTGGGTCCATCACTTCTTCACAATGGGCTCTGGGGCAGCAGTTAACTCGTTCTTCTCGATTACAACGATGATGATTGCTATACCGACCGGGATTAAGATATTCAACTGGCTCTTTACCATGTACAAAGGGCGAATATCCTTCACCACACCGATGCTTTGGTCACTGGCTTTCATACCGAATTTTGTTATTGGTGGGGTTACAGGGGTTATGCTTGCGATGGCAGCAGCCGATTATCAATATCACAACACGTATTTCCTAGTATCGCATTTCCATTACGTATTAATCGCCGGAACTGTATTCTCCTGTTTCGCAGGTTTGATTTACTGGTATCCGAAAATTGTCGGTTATCGTTTGAATGAGAAAATTGGTAAGTGGTTCTTCTGGGTATTTGTGATTGGATTTAACGTATGTTTCTTCCCTCAATATTTCCTAGGGCTTGATGGTATGCCACGCCGTATTCACACATACGTACAAGGCGATGGTTGGACGACGCTTAACTTCATCTCAACAGTTGGTGCGTTCCTAATGGGAGCTGCATTCCTAATTCTATGTTGGAATATCGTTTACAGTTACAAAAACTCTAAACGCGAAACAACTGGTGACCCATGGGATGCACGTACGCTCGAGTGGGCAACTTCTTCAGCAGTACCACCAAAATATAATTTCGCTAAATTGCCAGAATGGAACGATCTTGATGATTTCTGGGAGAAAAAACAACGCGGTGAAACATATAATGATGACAAAAACTATAAACATATTCACATGCCAAACAATACATTACTTGGCTTCGTGATGTCTGTGTTCTTCTTTATCGCTGGTTTCGGACTAGTCTTTTATTGGTACTGGCTTGGTCTTCTTGGCGGCCTTGGCGTGCTCGCATGTCTTGCATATCGTTCGTTCAAGAAAGATGACGGTTACCATGTCGAAGTACCTGAAATTGTCGCTACCGAAGAACAAGCAGCACGTGAATTTAAAACAGGCATAAAGGAGGGTAACCCATGGAACCTATAAAAGAAAATTCCAGCCTTCCGTTAGAATATCAATCGGAACAAGGTAGTTTAAACATTTTGGGCTTCTGGATTTTCCTAGGCGCCGAGATTGCGTTATTCGGAACATTGTTCGCAACTTATTTTGTTATGTATAGTGGTGGCTCCAATGCTGGTCATCCACCATCCGAAATGTTCGAGTTACCGCTCGTTCTAATCATGACATTTTTACTTTTAACAAGTAGTTTTACGTGTGGTCTTGCTATTGGTGAGATGCGCAAAGGTAACGTTAAACGTCTGATGATTTACTCGATTATCACGTTACTTCTAGGTGCTGGATTCGTAGGTTTTGAGATTTACGAGTTTGCGCATTACGTGATGGAAGGCGTTACACTGAAAGTAGGCTCTTACTGGTCCGCATTCTTCGTTTTACTGGGTACCCATGGTCTCCACGTAACGATTGGTTTGTTCTGGATTTCGTTTATTCTAATTCAAATAAAAATGCGTGGCTTAACGGCTCAAGCAGCTTCAAAAGTATTCATTTCAAGCCTTTATTGGCATTTCCTAGACGTTGTGTGGATTTTCATCTTCACAGGTGTCTATCTGTTAGGGATGGTGAATTAATATGGCGAAAAACAAAGCGAACACGGCACATGTTGAAGAGGGCATTCCGTGGAAACATATCATTGGTTTTGCCCTATCGATTGCATTGACACTTCTAGCTGTCTGGGTTGTATTCGAATCTACGCTAAGTAAATCAGTAATCATTACGGTTATCTTTATCTTTGCGTTCATTCAAGCAGCATTGCAGCTACTCATGTTCATGCACATGACAGAAGGCCAAAATGGACGTATCCAAGTCGGTAATATTCTATTCGCGGCATTCATTGCGATTGTTGTCGTTATGGGATCTTATTGGGTTATGGAAATTGGACATATGAACCACCTACTTTAAAAATTGGGGTTTGAGAGAAATAAAGACCTTTGGATGGCGTTGGTTGCGCTATTCAAAGGTCTTTTTCATGTATTTAGTTGATTTTAAGTTTCTTCTGTTTTGCTAGAAGGAATATGATTAGGAAAACTGTAGTAGCGAAGAGAAGGCTACAACTGGAATTTGCTCCATGTCTGTTATCTCTTTTAAAGTGCCTGCAGTGGTACATTAATATAAAAATACACGATTCCCATTCAGTGATACATAACTAGCATGGGAATCGTGTTTAGCTTAGTAAATAAGCGTCACGTCTTTTTCTCTTAAGAATTGCTGCCACTCATGCGACGGTTCTTTGTCGGTGATTAGGTAGTCGATTTCTGAGATGTCGACAATTTTGATGAAGGCATTTTTGTCGAATTTTGATGAATCGGCTACTAGTATCACCTTATTTGCACGCTTTAGCATGTGATTTTTGATTTCAGCTTCGGGCTCGTTGGAATCTGTGATACCATTTTCCATGGTGAGGCCTTTGCAGCTGATAATTGCGTAATCCACGAAGTAGCGGCTGATGGTATTGGCAGCGTCGGAGCCGATTAGCGAGTTGGACTTGGTACGTAGGGTGCCGCCTGTTAGAATGAGGTGGACTTTGAATTTGGAAAGTAAGTCAACTGCTGTGATAGAGTTGGTAATAATAGTGAGATTCTCTTTTTCACGGACGAGTAGATTCAGTGCTTCGAAAACGGTGGAACTCGTGTCTGCAATGAGGGAGTCGCCAGTCTTGATGAGTGATGTTGTTTTTGTTGCGATTTTCTTCTTTTCTTCCACATTGATGATGTTTCTCGTTGCGTATGGTAAATCTTCGTTTGTGTGCTGGCTGAGTGTTGCTCCGCCGTAACTGCGGTCCACGATGCCTTCCTTCTCCAATTTGTCGAGGTCGCGCCGAATAGTTTCTTCGGATACGCTGAAAATTTTAGCTAGTTGGGATACGTGGACTTTCTTGTTTTTCTTGATTTCTGATAGTATTTTGTCTTTTCGCTCGAAAGCAAGCATATTCATCACATCCTTGTCTACTTCATTGTAAACAATGGCGGATTTACAATCAAGTTTTAATTGAATGCCACGAAAAACTACATAAAAATTAAATTAAATGTTGACTTAATGACTGATTTAGTTTATTCTTGGTTTATAAATTGAAAATGTGAAGGAGGAGCGTCTTTGAAACATGTGGCTGTGGATGTGGGCGCGTCTAGTGGGCGCTTACTTATGGGTGAGTTGCTGAACGGAAAGATTGAGCTGACAGAGATTCATCGTTTTCAAAATGGTTTCACGGAAGTCGAAGGTCAATGTTTATGGGACATTGATCATATTTTCGCAAATATTATATTGGGCTTGGAAAAATTGAAGAAGGCTGGCGTTACACGTTGTACATTAGGCATTGACACATGGGCGGTGGACTATTGCTTAGTAGATAAAGATGGTAAGCGGTTACACGAGGTGGTTAGTTATCGTGATAAGCGGACTGATTGTGCGATGGATGCGGTTTTGGCAGAGGTGCCAGCTGTGGACATTTATGCGAAGACGGGCATTCAGTTTTTGCAGTTCAATTCGCTGTATCAGTTATATGTAGAGGATACGGGACTTAAAGCGCGGACGGACTCGGTCATGATGGTGCCTGATTATTTGGGATATCTTTTGACAGGTGTTGGTGTGACAGAGGTTACGAATGCTTCTTCTACGCAAATGTTGAACTTACATACAAAAGAATTTGATGTGGATTTGTTGAATTTAGTGGGGTTGGATGCAGGACAGTTTTCGCGGTTTGTGAAGCCGGGTGAGATGTTAGGAAAGCTTTCGGCAGAGTTACATACACGTTATGATTTGCCGGATTGTGGTGTAATTACGGTTGCAACACATGATACGGCTTCGGCAGTGCTTGGTGCGCCAGGTGTTGGTGGGGATTGGGCGTTTTTATCGAGTGGGACGTGGTCACTTCTTGGGGTCGAGTTGCCAAATCCGATTAATAGTAGAAAGGCGTTTGCGGCTAATTATACGAATGAGTGGGGCGCGTATGATACATTCCGCTTTTTGAAAAATATCATGGGGTTGTGGCTGATTCAAGAGGTGGCTCGTATGCAGAATTATGCGTATAGTTATGCGGAGCTTGCGGAATTGGCAGCGCACGAGGAGCCATTTGCAGTCTTGATTGGTGTGGATGATCAACGGTTTTTGAATCCGGCGAATATGATTACGGAAATTCAAGCGTATTGTGCGGAGACAGGGCAGGAGATCCCACGGACACCGGGAAAATTGGTGCGTGTTATTTATGATAGTTTGGCGATTCAGTATGCGATTCAGATTGATCAGTTGCAGGCGTTGACGGGGCAAGAAATCAGGCACCTTCATATTATTGGTGGCGGCGCGAATATTGCGATTTTGAACCAGTTGACGGCTGATTTGACAGGGATTACGGTATATGCGGGGCCGACTGAGGCGACTGGGCTTGGCAATTTGGCGGTGCAGTTGATTGCAAGTGGTGAGGCCAAGGATATAGCGGAGGTTCGGGAGTTGATTCGCGAATCGACGCCGATGAAAACATATACACCGAGCGATGGTGTGAATATGACGGAAATTCGAGCAAAGTACACAAATATATCTGGGAAACAGGAGGCTTTTTAAATGGGGAATGAGAAATTGCAACAGCAGTATGATTGGGCAAAAGAGGAGTACGCGAAATATGGTGTGAATGTGGATGATGTTTTGAAGCGATTGGCGGATGTGAAAATTTCGATGCATTGTTGGCAAGGTGATGATGTGACTGGTTTTATGAATCCTAACCAAGAGCTTACGGGTGGTATTTCGGTGACGGGTAATTATCCGGGTGCTGCGCGTACGCCAGAGCAGTTACGTCAAGATTTAGAGAAGGCTTTTTAGTTGATTCCTGGGAAACATAAGGTGAATCTGCATGCGATGTATGTAGATACGGATGAGAAAGTGGATTTAGATGAGATTGAGCCAGCGCATTATGCAAAATGGGTGGACTGGGCAAAAGCGCAAGGCTTGGGCTTGGATTTCAATCCCACATTTTTCTCACATCCTAACTCGGAGGAGGGTTTTACGTTGAGTCATCCCGACAAGAAGATTCGCGATTTTTGGATTGAGCACGGGAAACGGGCTCGAAAGGTTGCAGCTTATTTTGGTGAAGAGTTAGGGCAAACATCGGTCAATAATTTTTGGGTTCCTGATGGTTATAAGGATAATCCGGTTGATCGTTTGGCACCACGAAAGCGTTTAATGGAGTCGCTGGATACTATTTTTGCGGAGGAATTGGACCGGAAATACACGTTGGATGCGGTGGAAAGTAAGTTGTTTGGGCTTGGTGCAGAAGCTTATACTGTCGGATCGCACGAGTTTTATATGGGATATGGGATAACGCGAAATAAATTGATTTGTATGGATGCAGGGCACTTCCATCCGACTGAGGTGATTTCGAACAAGTTGTCATCATTATCTTTGTTTAGTGAGGGAATCCTGTTGCATGTGAGTCGTCCGGTGCGTTGGGACAGCGATCATGTGGTCATTATGGATGATGAGTTGCAGGAGATTGGGCGCGAATTAGTTCGTAATGACTTGCTTGGAAAAACGCATATCGGTTTGGATTTCTTTGACGCAACGATTAATCGCGTGGCAGCATGGGTTATTGGAACGCGAAACACTTTGAAGGCTCTTTTAAAAGCGATGCTCGAGCCTGCGGAATACTTGCGGAAGATTGAACTGAATGGTGATTATACATCACGCTTGGCGCTGACCGAGGAATTGAAGGACTTTCCTTTTTCAGCGGTGTGGGACTATTATTGCAAATCGCAAAATGTGCCAGTTCGCGAGGCGTGGTTAAAAGAAGTGAAGGATTATGAGAAAAATGTGTTGGTAAAACGGTCTGAGGAGGCAATTGGAATTGAGTAAAGATGTTGTAACAGCACCATTCGTGCAGGAAATGATGAAAGTAACGGCGAATTTGTATCGACTAGGTTGGGATGAAAGAAATGGCGGGAATATTAGTTATTTACTGACTGAGACAGAGGTTGGCGAATATGTCAATCTGAACCATGTAATTCGCACAATTCCAATGATTTTTGACGGGATAGAGCTCGCTGGGAAATATTTTATTGTGACGGGTTCAGGAAAGTATTTTAAAAATGTTATCGATGCACCGGAAGTGAATCTTGGAATTATACGCGTTTCTGAAACGGGCAAAAGCGTGGAACTACTATGGGGATTCGCGGATGGAGGCGTACCGACAAGTGAGTTACCAGCACATTTTATGAGTCATATTGAACGGTTGAAAATTGATTCAGATCACCGTATTATTATGCACAATCATGCGACGAACATTATCGCGATGACTTTCACGCATTCGCTTGCGGAACGTGATTTTACGCGTACTTTGTGGCAAATGTGTACGGAATGCATCGTAGTTTTTCCAGAAGGTGTTGGCATTTTGCCGTGGATGGTACCTGGTACAGACGCGATTGGGATGGCAACAGCTGCGAAAATGCGAGAATTTCGACTGGTTATTTGGCCACATCATGGAATTTTCGGAGCTGGGAGTACGATGGATGAAGTGTTTGGCTTGATTGAAACAGCTGAGAAGGCTGCGGAAGTTTATACACTGGTTCAAGCACAAGGTGGTGCGCAGCAAACGATTACGGATCAACAATTACAAGATTTGGCAGATGCGTTTGGCGTGACTGCAAAATCAGGATATTTACAAATAGGCGTCAAGTAAATTTTATAGGGTGGCGGCAAGTCTGCGCTACCCTAAATATAATAGGAGGAGTCGCAACATGGAGAGAATGGCATCGGTTATGTACTTGAAGGACGGTTTTACAGAGGAATATAAGGCTAGGCATGATGAATTATGGCCGGAAATGGAGCAAGCCTTGAAGGATCATGGAGCGCATAATTATTCGATTTTCTTGGATGATAATACACACGTTTTGTTCGCGTACTTAGAAGTTGAAAGTAGAGAAAAATACGACGAAATTGCATCGACAGAAATTTGCAAGAAGTGGTGGGCGTATATGGAACCGTTGATGGAGACAAATGAAGATAACAGCCCAGTTTCGAAAAATTTAACACCTGTTTTTTATCTTGCGTAACATAGAAAAGGAGGAAAAATGTATGGCGAATGCAGGGCAAGGTAGTTTAAAAGCGACTCTTACTGTTTCGATGTCTAATTTTTTGGAGGCTGGATCGATTGTTGCGGCTGCTGGGGGACTCACATTATGGGTGAATTATTTGAATTTATCAGATGCGTCTGTCGGTTTGCTCGGGGCGGTTAGTGCGAATGGCTTTGGATCGGCCGTTGGAGCGTTTATCGGTGGTGCGCTCGTTGATAAATATGGACGGAAATTTATCTATAAATATGATTTGATTGTGTATATGATTGGTGTACTTTTGATAGCGCTGTCATTGAACTTTGGTATGTTGTTGACGGGGTATATTGTCACGGGTATAGCAGTTGGTGCGGCGATTCCGGCAGCTTGGACGTATATTGCAGAAGAGGCGCCAGCAAAGAATCGGGCAGCGCATGTTGGATATGGACAGTTGGCTTGGTCGGTAGGACCTGCTGTGATGCTGTTTTTGGCGGTATTAATGGCACCGCTTGGTTTGATGGGAAGTCGGATTATTTTTGGAATGTTATTTGTAATCGCTCTCATCACTTGGATTTTACAGCAGCAAATTAATGAATCTACTGTTTGGGAAGATCAGAAAAAAGAGGATGCAAAAGCGGAGAATGTAGGCAAAAAAGTCTCGATTAAAGAGTTATTTACTATTAAGGCCAACCGAAAAGCGATTATTCTTGTGCTCGGAATCTACTTTTTCTGGAATTTGGTTGCGGGTGTTATGGGTTATTTCATGCCGTATATTTATCAAGTTGTTGGCGGTTTGACGCCGGCGCACGCGAATCTATTACAAGGAACGTTATGGGTATTTACGATTCTATCAACGTACTTTGTTTTCATTAAATTGGGCGATAAGCTGAACCGGAAATTGTTGTTTGGAATTGGTGCGGTGATGGGGATTTTAGCGTGGATTATTCTGGCGTTTGGCTCGATGGGAATGACGCAATTGCTATTATTTATTATTTTGTGGGGCATTGCGGCTGGATTTGGAGCGCAAGCATTTTACGGATTATGGGCAGGCGAACTTTTCAAAACACAATATCGAGCAAAAGTTCAAGGATTAATGTTTGGATTGGTACGCGTTGGTGTTGGTTTGATTTCACTTGTCGTGCCAGCTATGATTACTTTCCTAGGTTTCAAAGCGGCGGGAGTCGTGATGATTATTTTCCTTGTGATTCATTTAATTATTGGGCTAGTCTTAGCACCGGAAACGCGTGGTAAGACGCTGAAAGAGATTGAGGAAGAGCGTTATGGTTCCGAGGAAAAAGGCATTATTGAGACTGAGCAATTAGATGGTTTATAGTAGAAAGCTACTTTATTAATAAAAATTTCACATTTTCATCTTAAAAAATTCATGACTGTCCTGTAATATAGATTTCGTAGATAACAACAGCTACTTTTTAACTCCCTTTTAGAGTAGTTGTAATGTTTCTCACCTTTTTTCATACCTCTCTTAGAAAACACCAATCCTGACTAATCGGGGTTGGTGTTTTTGCGTGTAAAATTCAAAACATGATACAATGAACAGAGTTAGGAAATGTTAAAAGGAGAAGATTTTATGCTTAGAAAAGGTGATTCAATAGGTTTGGTTGCCTGCTCTAATGGGCGTGATCTAGAGAAGGCTAGAGATATCACACATTTGGAGGAGTTGCTTTTAGATTATTTTTCACTAAAATGCGTGCGGGCAAGTACGATTTTCAAGGCTGAAAATGAGCGAATAAATCGAAATGCTAGTAAACGTGCTGAAGAATTGATGAAGCTATATCAAAACCCTGAAATCAAAGCGATATTTGATATTTCAGGTGGGGATGTGGCGAATGAAGTTTTGCCATATCTGGACTTTGGCGTCATAAGAAAAGCGAATAAACCCTTTATTGGATATAGTGATTTAACTGTAGTTTTGAATGCAATATGGGCGCAGGCAGGCGTTATGGGACATAACTATCAGGTGCTTCATTTGACGGGAAGTGAATCAGAGTTACAATTAGAACAATTTAAAAAAGTGTTTTTGAAGGGAGAAAATCTGATTTTTCCATATGAGATTTTACGCAAAAAAGCTAAGATGCATGGGGAAGTTATCGGCGGGAATATTAGGTGCTTGCTAAAGCTTTCTGGCACAAGATATTTACCCGATTCTAAGGGGAGGACGATTCTTCTAGAGGCAATGAGTGGTGATCGCAACAAAATCTCTACTTATTTTGCGCAGTTAGACCAAATGGGTTATATAGAACGTGCGAATGGGATTATTTTAGGGACTTTTTCTGAGATGGAGAAATTGGGGCAACGGCAAGAAGTCGATGAGATTGCTCAAATGTATGCGGAGCGACACGATAAATTTTTGCTGAAAACCGCGATTGTTGGTCATAATGATAACGCTTGGCCATTTCCGCTTGGCAAAATGCTTGAATTCTAATAGAGTTCTCATGAAACACCCGCAAAAATTTCATCAATACCCTGTATTATAAAGAGTGTAAAGCAAGGACAGCAATTAGTTTCCCCCTTTTTCTAATTGTGTTGTCCCTTATACAAACTCCCTTTTTGACCAGCTTCCCCGGCTGGTTTTTTTGTTTGCGTTAGGTTATGATTGTGATGTGACGGGAGGGTTTTTAGTGGAGATTGATAATAAAGTTTATGCAGTGAATCGCAGTGAGTGGCGCTCGTGGTTAGAAGCAAATGGTGAATTTGAGAAATATTGTTGGCTTATTTTGCCGCGAAAACAGAACAAATTTACGTATATTGATGCTGTGGAAGAGGCTCTTTGCTTTGGTTGGATAGATAGCACGAAAAAAGGACTTGATGATGAGCATATTGCGCAACGTTTTTCACACCGAGTTCAGAAAAGTAACTGGACAGAATTAAACAAAGAACGCGCGCGTAGGCTGAAAAGACTAGGCTTGATGATGCCACAAGGGGAACGTGTCTTACCAGATCTGGAAGCAGAATTTGAAATAGCTGCAGATATATTGGCGGCGATAGAAGAGGACGCGGTTTTGTCGGAAAATTTTGCAAACCTTCCTGACTTATACGTTCGAATCAAATTAGATAATATCCAGGCCGTTATTAAAAATCGCGCCTTATATGATAAACGGTTGGCGACCTTCTTTGAGAAGACAAGGAAGGGTGAGTTATACGGCAAGTGGCACGATGGTGGCCGGCTGAAGGATTTTTAATAGAAGGGGTGACATGCTATGGCGTTAGAAATGAGGATAATAAATCAATCATCGAATAAATTAATACGGAAAGCTTTTATCTACATAGATGGACAGCAGAAAACGACGAATATCAAGCAGTTGGCGAGCGGGGAGGAGTGCCGCATCGAGATTCCAACGACAGAGAAAGACGTGGCTAAAGATATCGTTTTTTCTTATTTAAATACGGACAGTGCTATCATTATCACAAAAATTGGAGAAGTGACTAATTTGATTCAAAAAGCGAGGTTAAGCATTACGGATATAACGCTAGAAGGCACAATTAGATATAGCATAGAATAAAAAATGAAAATTTCATGGAATTCTCATGAAAATCCCTATAAGCTTTCATCCGTAGCCTGTATTATAGAGAATGTAAACAAGGACAGCAATTAGTTTCCCCCCTTTTTCTAATTGAATGAGTCCTTTAAACTCCTTTTTTGAACCAGCTCCCCCCTTGGCTGGTTCTTTTTTGTTGTTTGATACTGCTGTAAGCAATGTGAATGTTGCAAATAAAATAAGCGATTAGTCCATTGCTTCCGCAAGCTTCTTATCTCTAATCTCCCTCAACGTATCTTCCAAACACGCCCAATCACTTTGCGTCGGCGGAAAATTCCAGATGAAAATAGATTCAGGATTATCAGAAAGAATCTTAGTCTCTGTGATGGTAAGATCAACTGTTTTTGGAATAGCATGCGTAAAAAGTTCAATATTTAAATCTAATTTCCGAAGTATTTGTGATTTTAATTTATTTAGAACAGCGCTATCTTGATTTGTCAATAGGGCAACCTCTAATTTTGGCTCATACTTTTTCATGGAGAATCGTTCAATAATAAGAATCATATATTTATAGCAAAAATAGATAGATGGTGCTGCAGCTTGCTTCATGCCGTCTAGTTGGAATAATTGTGTCGTTATCTTATCTAAATTTTTCCACAACGCAGGATGCTCAGATCTGAAATAGTCAGCTTGTTTACGTATGCGATTGTATACATATAAATAAGGCAAAGATAGCCCATAAAAATTAGCGTTGATAAGGTTGAGCCAAATCCGATCGTTATCTTCTATTGTAATATCAGGGTAGTATTTGGTGAATTCATTTAAAAAATTTTCAGCAATTTTAAAAGGTAGCGTCTGTTCTCTTCTGTTCCACGCGATGAGGCTGGCTGTGATGGGATCATGCGTTTTAGGATACATCAAATTGCTAATAGCTATAGTCAAGTACTTTTCTTCAAGTTCTTTGTATGGTTGGGGGACTTCGTTTAATAAGGATTTACCATGGTCTTTAATAAACTGTACGACTTGAGGAGGAACGCAATTTTGTAGAGGCATTTCCCGTACATAGCATTTTTGAGCGTGCCTCATATACCTTACTGCCAATCGATAAAGCAATTGCTCTTTTTCAATAGTATTCACATAGGCATGTACTTTACGCAAAAATTCATCGAGTTGGTATACTAAAACTTCTCTTGAGATAGAACGAAACGGCCACATTCTACCTTTATATGTGAGCCAATATAAGTTATAGTAACATTCTCTAACCCAAATTTCGCTTCCTGTAATACGTAGTGGATTAGTTTGTAGGCCCAAATGTCGTGTATGAAGATTATTTTGTAAGCGTTTCACTTTGAAATAAAATGTGCTTTTCGTAATAAAGTGCTGCTCGTAAAATTGGCGTGCACGTAAATGTGGATAATTAAATGCACTATCCATTAAGGTATAAGTCATAGATGAGGTTACAAATTTTTCAAGAATAGAATCTAAGGCTACATCATCAGGTTTTTCGAGATAAATACCGATTCCTTTTTTGATGATTAATTGAGTCTGTGGTGCATTTTCAGCTAGATAGAATTGTATGTCGTCGAGTGCTTTATAAACTGCATCAATACCGTAGTTTAGCATACTGGATATTTCTGAGACTGACCAATTTTTTTTTTCATTCCCAATCAAATGGATAATCTCGTATGCACGTATTTCTTTGTCATCTAAAAAAAACATATCGTTCTCCTTCCTAGCGAGACATTACTAATCGTATTTAATAATACCCTTCTTTACTCATTTATACGCTATTTTACTCAATTTTGGTGAAATAGTTATAGATTATTCAGACGCTAAAAATCAATCGTTATATGTATTTTTTCATAAAAAAACACGTAGATAAACATATTGATATGACTTATTTTGAGCGAATTTGTCCTAATGGCCCAAAAATGAGCGCAGATTTTTAGGAAATAATGCGAAGATAAAGTATTATACTATGAATGTAATCAAGGAGTGGTACTCGTTTAAAACGAGATGAATACTATTATCCCAACTAGAAGCTGACACAAAATATTCACAGTTAATCAAACTAGTTGCAACACTGTTGTGAAATTCAAAATAAGAAGGTGTTACACTTAGTGGAAATAGCTAGAATACTAGAGTAATGCCATTCTTACGCGGAGATTATAGTATCAAATACGAAAAGACATAAAAGATTCACATTTTTTTTGGAAATCTGCACCATAGTTGAAACGTACAAAATAAGAACATGTTAAATTAATAAATGTAATCTTTCGCAACTATTCAAGATGTTAGAAAGGAGAAATCATCATTGGTGTATATTTCAAGTAATACGAGTTTAGACGGGATTATCAAAGAGTTACAGACAAATGCGTACGGAGACAATTTAGTACAAGAAGTTACTTTTGATAAGGGACAACAAATTATTATGCCAGGGAAACCGAACAATGCACTATACATTATTACATCGGGAATTTCAATCACAACCCAGACGATGAAAGATTCGCTGAAGCCAGTAATATCCTTTCTAACAGATGGGGACATTATCGGGTTGGAATCTTTTTTTAGAAAAAATGATGGTGTAGTTATGACACAGGCAACGACGCTAACAGAATTAAAGGCGATTCGAATCGAAATGGAATATTTACTAAATTACTTGGCTAATAGACCTTCATTCATGGAGTTTTTTGCAAACTTGATGACAGAACAATTGTATGGTTTATACGAGCGTTACATGCAATTGATGCTAGGCCGCGAAGAACGATTTGTTAACTCACTTTACGATATCGCAAATAAGCTAGGTATTGTAGTAGACGAGGGTATCAAAATTCCATCTGTGATTAGTACGAAGCTTATAGGGGCCTATTGCAATGTTGATCGAAACTTTATACCAAAGCAACTAAAGAAAATGATGCAAGAAGGTCAAATTAGCGTGAATCACAAAGACATTATAATAAAGGATATATCTATAAGTCGAAATATTCAGTTATAAAATTTGTGTGCGTAAGGAGGTGTTTATCATGTGAACTCATAACCGTTCTATTGATAGGCAGACATTTTACAAAAAAGAATGAAGAGGAGCAAATATAAACATGAAATTAGAACAAAAGGGTCCAATCAACGTCTTATCCATGAAGACACTTAAAAAGGCCGCTAAAACAGCCTTAATCGCTACAGTCGTTGCAAGCCAAATCATTACAGTATTACCAACAGGATCGCATGCAGCAGAAGCAACAGGCGGAGAAGTAGTAGCGAAAGAAGCACCAAGCGCAGACGTAGTTGCTCAAAAATACGCTCCACTAGGTGCAACTTTAGCACTTGACGGTGGTGTAACAGAAAAAAGACAACAAGTTTCAACATTTGCTGAATTTAAAGCGGCAGCAGAATCAGGTACAGTAAACGTTATTGAAATTACTGGTGATTTTCAATTAGCAAGTAATGTAACGGTAAATAGCAATATTCGTATTGAAGGTAACGGACATACGATTAGCGCTGCATCTTTCCAAGTTATCATGAAATCTAACTCGATTATCGATTTAGAGGACTTAATCATGACAAACGTTGGAACAAAAGCAATTTTCACAGGTTATACATCATCAGCTGCACCAACAGTAAACATCATTGATAATGTTCAAATTCGCGGTATGATTATGGGTGGAACTGGTAAACTTTCACTTTCTATCGCAGGAACAAATAACCGTTTAGTAAATGCTGAGCGCCAAGGTATGGATGTCGATAGCTTAGAAATCGCAGACAATACACAAATCGATCAACTAGAAGCACTAGAGACAGCTGTTAAAGTTCGCACATCAGGCTCAGTAAACATTGGCGATAATGCGAAAATAAATATGATGTCTAACAAAGGTTACGCATTTGACGTGTCAAACAGTGCCCTTGTAGTTGGTGAAAATACAGTTATTAACTCAGCATCAAAATACGGTACATTAAAAGCTGCAACATTAGTAGTTAAAAATGGAGCTAACCTAACACTTGCATCAGGCGACGTAGGTAACGGAATTTATGTATCAGGGAACATTACAATTGGTGACAATGTAAAAGTAAAAGCAACAGGTACTGGTACAGCAATCTATGCATATAATCCAGGGGCTTCTATTATTGTAGGTAAGGATGCGGATATCGATGTTGTTAGTGACAACGGTAGTGGTATCTATGGTAACTCAACAATCACATTTGGCGACCGTTCTTCTCTAAAATTAAGAACACATGACAGAGGGATTTATTCAGCGGGAGCGGCAACTATTCGCTTCGGTTCAGTGTCTAACCAAAATCCACAACCAGAAGACCGCGTAAAAATTGATATCGATTCCGGCACTAGCTACGGTATTTATTCTGGCGGCCCAATAATTTTTGGAGATAACACAGAAGTAGGAATCAAAGCAAAAGCTGATGGTATCTTAGCACCTGGTAACTCACGTGTTGATTTCGGTGCGAATACATTAGTGAATGTTACTTCTTCAAGTGGTGACGGTGTCAATGCAGGTGGAATCAAGTTTGGCGATAACGCTTCTGTATATGTTAAAGCTTATACAAATGGGCTTGAAACAACTAACACAAGTGGTGAAGGTATCTCTACAGGTAAAAATGTGGACATGACAATCGTTTCTCCTAACCATGATGGTATCTACACATATAAAGATACAACGTTTGGCGACAATAATAATATCTCAATTACAGCATTGAACAGCCATGCGATACATTCGTTCTACGGTGGATCAGTTAAATTGGGCACTGGCTCTAGTTTGTATTTAAATGCAGGTACTGGTGTAATTCAAGAAGGTGGCGCAGCAGCTACATTCAACGTAGGGAATGGCTCTTTGGTTAAAATCGAGTCTTCGGATTATGGTATCAACACATCAGGATCAATCACTTTTGCAGAAAATGCGAAAGCTAACATTCGTGCAGCATCTGGTCAAGGAAACTATCCAGCTATTAAAGCAAATGGTGTTGTAACATTCAGCAAAAACACAATGGCTTACGTAGAAACACTTTCAAACACATCGACAACAGTCTTCGATTTAACTGGTGCACAAAGTTCAAAATTAGTTCTTAACGCACCAAAGTATATCGATTTCCGTCAAAATAACCGAGCTGTAGCAGGACACATTATTCGCGGTTACGGTAATGACAGTGCATCTTATGTGTCACGTGTAGAAATGAACAACATGGCTAAAGTTTATGCTTGGGAACATGCAGCAGACTGGTCTAAAGCAACAGGAAGTGAATGGAATACTATTGATAATGTTAAAATTCCGCTAACATATAAAGTTGGAAGCACGTATACGAGCTATTACAGCGGCTTAGCAACAGGGGAAAACATCGATGGGTTCAGCTTATTTGACTATTCGCGCGTATCAACAGAAGGTTCAAGCATTATAGAACGTCCAGCAGTATCTCCAATTTACGAAAATGATAAAACAGTTTCCGGAACTGGTGTAGCAGGCGATGATATCGTTGTGACTTTCCCAGATGGTAAAACTGCTAAAGCAACAGTAGATGTGGATGGTAAATGGACAGTTAACGTGCCAACAGGAACTACTTTAGTAAAAGATCAAAACGTGTTAACTTACCAAACGAATGGTGTTAATGATAGCTCACGAGTAACAACAAAAGTACAAGCAGATAACCGTGTTCCAACAGCTCCAACAGTTGATTCTGTAAAAGCAGGCGATACAGTGGTTAATGGTGAAGGAGTTCCAGGTAATACCATTGCAGTAAAACTTCCTGATGGAACAACAGCTACAGGTACAGTAAAACCAGACGGCACTTTCTCTGTAACAGTTCCAGCACAAGAAGCAGGAGCAGTGCTGGATGTCACGCAAACTGGTCAAAATGGACTTCCAAGTGATCCGACAAAAGTAACAGTAAAAACCAATGATAAACCAGTAATCAATGCAACAGACAAAGTATTAACAGTTGGCGATACATTTGATCCAATGGCAGGTGTAACTGCAACAGATAAAGAAGACGGAAACTTAACATCAAAAATCATAGTAACAAGCAACAATGTCGATACAACAAAAGCGGGCACATACGCAGTAACGTATAGCGTAACAGATAGTGATAAAAACACAACAACGAAGACAATCTCTGTTAAGGTAAACGAAGCGATTGCCAAAACAATCAAGATTAACGAAAATGTGACAGCAGCGTTCACAGGAACAACACAACAATTCACAGCAACAACAACACCAGCAGGACAAGCTGTTGAATGGACATCCTCTAACGTAGCAGTTGCTACTATTAACAAAACAACTGGGGCGGTAGCATACAAAACACCAGGAACAGTAACATTTACAGCAACCCTTGCCAGCGGAACAAAAGCAACATTAACCGTAGTCGTAACAGATGAAAAAGTAGACGTAGCATCACCAGTTATCACATCAGACATCTACAGCACAACAACATCGGCAACAGGTACAGCACCAACACCAGGACAAGTTATCGCATATGTGAACGGTCTTCCAATTGGAACAGCTGATGTAGGGACAGACGGTAAATTTACCATTACCTTCCCAGCGCAAGCAGCAGACCAAACAATCGCATTCGTTGCACAGGACGCGAAGAAAAATACAAGTGATCCAACAAATGTGAAAGTAAAAGCAACAACCATTAAAATCAATGAAACTGTAACAACAGGATTGGTTGGTAACACACAACAATTCACAGCAACAACAACACCTGCAGACCAAACAGTAACATGGTCTACATCAAACAGTAATTTTGCAACAGTAAATAAGACAACTGGTCTTGTGACATATAAAGCACCAGGAACAGTAACAATTACAGCGTCCCTTGCAGATGGCACAAAAGCAACAACAAAAATTGTGATTTCTAACAAAGTTGTAGCAGCACCGGTTATAACAACGATTTATGACAATACAACATCAGCAAGTGGAACAGTCGCACAAGCAGGTAAAGTAACAGCTTACGTGAATGGCGTGGCTATCGGTACAGCAACAGTGGTAGACGGTGCGTTCACAGTGAACTTTGCGAAGCAGCCAAAAGATACTGTAATCAGCTTTGTGGCAGAAGATGCACAAGGAACGACTAGTACACCAACAACAAAAACAGTTATCGGTTCTACTGTAAAAATCAACGAAGACATCACTAAAGGTCTTGTAGGTGACACAGCAAACTTAACAGTAACATCGACACCAGCAGACCAAGCGGTAACATGGTCATCATCAAGCACGACAATCGCAACAGTGAGCGCATCAGGTGTTGTCACATACAAAGCACCAGGAAGTGTTACTATCACAGCAAAATTAGCAAATGGTGCAACAGCAACGAAAACAATTACAGTCGCTGATTTACCACAACCAAAACTAGCAGACTTTAAGACAACAGATACTGTATTAAACGGAACGATTGATACAAGCAGCTATGATGTGAAACAAGTCCTTATTTTAATCGATGGTGTGAATAAAACAACGGCTAACGTAACGGCGGGTGCATTCACAGCTACTATTGGTACACAACCAGCAGGTGCAATCATTGAAGTACGTTACAAAGACCAAACAGGAGCATATCTGACAGCAGACAAATATGTTGGTAAAACAACGGTTAAATCTGCTGTATCCGATAAAATTACAGTAGACAGTGTGAATTCCCTTCAAAAAGTAGTGACAGGGAAAGCAACGGTACCAAACGCATCAGTTCGTCTCTATGTCGATGGGGTACAAAAACGTTCTGGTACAACAGATGCGAATGGAAACTACTCGTTTAACTCTAGTTATTTAAAAGAAGGCCAAGTGGTACGCGTAGAACTACGTGAAAACAACGTCGTAACAGGCATTGCCGAAACAACAGTTGTGAAGGCAACGGAAGTGATGAGTCTAGATGATATCACATCCTTCGATCGATTCATTACTGGTAAAGGGACACCAAACACACAATTCCGTCTATCTATCAATGGCGCTACGAAAACAGTTGTAACAAGTGACGCAGATGGTCTATATAGTTTCCCAATATCGAGACTAAAAGCGGGTGATGTTGTTCGTGTAGATATGAAATCAGCAGGAACATACGGCGAAGTCTTCAAAGAAAAAACAGTGACACAAGGTGCTGTGAACCAAGGTGACTTGGAACTCGATCAAGGTGAAGTAGGCGACACACAAGTAACAGGAACAACAAAAGAAGCCGCTACTAAAGTTCGTCTAAGCATCAATGGCGCAACGAAGAGTACGCAAGATTCAAATGCAGCTGGAGAATTCGCATTTAACACAGCAGCACTGAAAGATGGAGATGTTGTGAAAGTAGAGATGCAAGTAAACGGTGAATACCTTGTTTCACAAACCTACACAGTGGGCGCTAACACAGGCGGTGGTGGCGATACTCCAGACCCAACACCAACCGCTACATTGACTGTCAACCCAGTCGTAGCAGCAGACAAAAAAGTAACCGGAACAGCCGATGCAAGCGCACAAGTTCGTATCAGCCTAAACGGTGCAACGAAGAGTATCGTAACAGCAAAAGAAGATGGCACGTTCACATACAACATGAGCACGATTAAAGCAGGCGATGTCATTAAAGCAGAAGTAAAAGTAAATGGCGCATGGACAGTATCAAAAGAAGTAACGGTTCAATAAGCCAAGCCATGTAATACCCGAATAGCTCCAGCAGTGTCGTGCTGACTGGAGCTATTTCTATCTATGTTCTAAAAAAGCAGAATGAATTCGCAATTTTAGGAAATAAAAAATACCCAGAGGACTATACTATGTATGTACCTAAGAGAAGCTTAATCATCCATATTGAAAGGAAGTGCCAACATGAAAAAAACAATCATCAAAGCGATTGCTATTTTATCTTTTCTTACTATTTTTACAGCAGGTTGCGCACAAACACCGACAGATAAAGTCGTACAAGCAGAGAAAAACAAAATCTATGAACAAGGACAAACGGTGGATGTATCTGGCTTAGACATCAACATGAAGGATGCCAAATTATTAGATGGGGACGGTAAAAAAGATGCCGTTGTCCAATTCAACATGAAAGTAAGAAATGGCTCGGCGGACGCTAAAGTTTTTACTAGTTTAGATGTGACAGTAAAAAATGAAGATGGTAAAGAGTTACCAATTTACGCTGCGGAAAATATTGGTTCGAATTTGAAAGCAGACCAAACAATTTCTGGCCCCGGCTTTTATCAAGTGAAGGGCAAGGGACCGTTTCAAGTCACCTATACAGATCCAGACACGAAGAAATCTGCGACGTGGAAAGTGAAGCTCGAGGACTAAAAATCTAAAGGAAATGGATAGTGAATGATGATGAATAAAACAGTGGAAATGAACGGCAAACAACCGCAAAATGTGCTGATTATAGGCGCTGGTGTAGCTGGTATCATTGTTGCCAAACAACTCCAAGAACAACCCGCCAATTTCACCCCTATTGCATTTTTAGATGATGATTTACACAAGCAAACACAACATATCATTGATATTCCGGTGGTTGGAAGTGTGCAGCAATTAGAGCACATCGCACAATATAGCGCCGTTGATTTAGTCATTTTAGCGATTCCATCTTTAGACCCAGAAAAGAAAGTAGCGATTATTAAGCAATGCCAAGCGTTACATCTAGAAGTTCGAATCATTACAAGTGTGCACGATACGATGTTTAGCGCACCTTCAACACAAAATGAGGTGACCATGGAGCAGCTACTTGGACGCGAGCCTATTCAGTTGAACCAACAACGCGTGGCGCAACAGATTAAAGGTGGTACGGTGCTTGTGACTGGTGCGGGTGGTTCGATTGGTTCGGAAATTTGTCGGCAAATCTGTACATTTGGACCGGAAGAACTCATTTTACTAGGACATGGGGAAAATAGTATATACGCGATTCGAATGGAACTTTTGCAGCAATATGGCGACACGATTGCGATTCATCCAGTGATTGCAGATATTCAAGACGCAGAACGCATCAACGAAGTGATGGAAAAATTCCAGCCCAATGTGGTGTATCATGCGGCGGCGCACAAACACGTGCCGTTGATGGAATTAAATCCACGAGAAGCTGTAAAAAATAACGTGCTTGGGACGAATAATGTGGCAATGGCAGCGGCTAAACAGGATGTGGATGCTTTTATCCTTGTTTCATCGGATAAAGCGGTGAACCCGAATAATGTGATGGGGGCAACGAAGCGGATGGCAGAAATGGTCGTACAAATCATTGCATCTAGGACAGATAAGCCATTTTCGATTGTGCGTTTTGGGAATGTGTTAGGAAGTCGGGGCAGTGTGATTCCACTGTTTAAAGAGCAGATTCGTAAAGGTGGGCCGGTGACGGTGACACACCCAGATATGACGCGATATTTCATGACGATTCCGGAAGCAGCGGGACTTGTGATGCAGGCGGGAAGTATTCAACAAGGTAGCAAAGTGTACGTGCTCGATATGGGTGAACCAGTTAAAATCACGACGTTAGCAGAAAACCTAATTACGATGTCTGGTTTTAGTTTGCAGGAAATTTCGATTACGTTTACGGGTGTTCGACCGGGAGATAAATTATATGAAGAGCTGTTAAATGAGGATGAAGTTTTTCCAGAACAAGTGATTCCAAAAGTTCATATTGGCCGACCAACGATGTTTTCCGCGGATCGAGTAGCGCGTTTTATAGACACGTTTTCGAAACTGGATGAAGCAAGCTTGGTGCAAGAATTATATGAAACCATTGGTAAGAAAACAAAAGTGACGACATTACCTCGGAAGGAGGAGCCTGTGCATGAAAGCCTTGTTCGCTCATGATCATCGGTTTTATCAAGGGGAAACTGCGATGTTATCTAAAAATGCGTTTGATGCGAAAGTTTGGGAGCGGTATTTGGAACATGTGGAGGAATTGGTCGTTGTGGCGCGAATTTCTGATTTAGCCAAAGATGCGGACATTGAGAAATATGGTGTATCTAGTTGCGAACGAGTAACGTTTCGACATATTCCTAAGTCACATCATTGGACGAATTTGTTGCCATTCAATACGGCACAACAAGCGATGGAGAAACAGGTTGCAGAGGTAGATGCAGTGATAGCTAGGCTTCCATCTCGAATTGGCACCATGGCTGTGAAAGCAGCACAGAAACTTGGGAAGCCATATGCGATTGAAGTCGTTGGTGACCCAATAGAAAGCTATCAACATCATGGATCGAGACGATTGAAATTGCTAGCAAAGACTGTTGGCCGTGCGATGAAGAAAAATATTGCATCGGCATCGCATGTATTATACGTCACGCAACGAGATTTACAAGAAAAATATCCGACGATGGGTATGCAACGGGGCGCTTCCAATGTGGAAATTGCGGAAATTTTGCCCAATGTTGCATTTAAGCGTGAAGTATCCATTCGAGAACAGCAGCATCGGCCTGTGAAAATTGGTATGATTGCGACGCTCGAAACAGATTATAAAGGCATTGATACAGCTTTGGAAGCGATGAAAATGTTGAAGCAAGAAGCACAGCTGTATATTCTCGGACCGGGTGATGCGACAAAATGGCAAGCACTTGCAGCAACATATGGTGTTGCGAGTCAAGTGACTTTCTGTGGTATTTTACCAGCGGGTCAAGCAGTGTTGGAATGGCTGGACACAATGGACATCTACATGCAGCCGAGTCGGACAGAAGGCGTGCCACGAGCGTTGATTGAAGCGATGGCGCGAGGTTGTGCGGCTGTTGGCTCAACGGCAGGTGGTATCCCCGAATTACTTTCCCCTGAATTTATCCACGAGATAGGCAATGCACAGGAATTGGCAGAGAAAGTGGCGGACCTGATGCAGCACCCCGAAAAACAAGCCATACAAAGCAGGCAAAACATGACGGTAGCGGTTCAATATACGCAACCAATTTTACAAAAACGGCGCGCGGAGCTTTTTGACTCTTTTTTTAGCACAGTTCCAAGCAAAGAGAGGAAGAAATAGGATGACAAAAACAATCATGGTAACGGGAGCCGCGGGTTTCATTGGGTTTCATGTGAGTACGCGTTTATTACAAGAAGGGCACCGTGTAATTGGTGTCGATAATATCAATGATTATTACGATGTGAACTTGAAATACGAACGGTTGGCGCGGCTGGAACATCCAGATTTTACGTTCTATAAAGTAGATTTAGCGGATAAAGACGCGCTGGAACGTGTTTTTGTGGAAGAAGAACCTCACATTGTCATTAATTTGGCAGCGCAGGCGGGCGTTCGGTACAGCCTGGAAAATCCAGATGCGTATATTCAATCGAACGTGGTTGGATTTACGAATATCTTGGAAAATTGTCGGCACCAAAAGGTAGAACAATTGATTTATGCGTCGAGTAGCTCGGTCTATGGTGCGAATCAGGCGATGCCGTTTACGCCGCATCAGAGTACGGAACATCCATTATCACTCTATGCTGCAACGAAAAAAGCGAATGAAATGATGGCGCATACGTATAGTCACTTATTTGGATTGAAAACAACTGGATTGCGATTTTTCACGGTATACGGCCCATGGGGGCGCCCAGATATGGCACTATTCCAGTTCGCGGATGCCATTTTAAACGACAAACCAATCCGACTTTTCAATAACGGCGACATGTTGCGCGATTTCACGTTTGTTGGCGATGTCGTAGAATCAATTTATCGTTTGACGCGAACAGAGCCAGCGCCGAATTCGGAATGGAATCCGATGAATCCAGACCCAGCAACGAGTCAAGCGCCATATCAAATCTACAATATCGGGAATCATAGTCCGGTGAATTTGATTGATTAAGTGGAGACGTTAGAGGCGAAATTAGGTAAAACAGCGACGAAAGAAATGTTACCGATGCAGCCTGGTGACGTGCAGAAAACGCACGCGGATGTGCAAGATTTAATCGATGCGGTGGATTTCAAACCGAGCACAACGATTGACCAAGGCATCAGCGCTTTTGTCGATTGGTATGTGGATTACATGGCCGAAAAGAAAGCATAATGGCGTCCAAAATAGAAGGATTCAACGCCACAATTTTAGGAAAAATAAGGCACTAAACAGCACTATAATAAGTAGGTAAACAAAAGAACAAACACCGCGTGTGACACCGCTTTGATACCGAAAAACATATGAGGAGAGATGGAAAAAAATGATGGATTTAAAAATAGCAGTGGTTGGTTTAGGTTATGTAGGGTTACCAGTAGCAGCAGAATTTGGGAAAGAAATGCCTGTCATTGGTTTTGATATTTCGGAAGCACGGATTCAAGAGTTGCGCGATGGATTTGATCGTACGAATGAGGTAGATGATGCCACGTTAGCGGAAACACACATCGATTTCACGGCGAATCCTGCCAAAATACAAGCCTCCAATTTCATCATCGTCGCGGTTCCAACACCAATCAACGGTAGTAATCAACCTGATTTAACAGCGCTTCTAGGTGCTTCTCGTACTGTCGGCCAGAATTTGTCAAAAGGCGCGATTGTCGTTTTTGAATCAACGGTCTATCCTGGTGCAACAGAAGAAGCATGTATTCCGGTCTTGGAACGCGAATCAGGTCTAAAAGAAGGCGTCGATTTCTTCGTTGGCTACTCGCCAGAACGCATTAATCCCGGCGATAAAGTCCACACCTTTCGTACCATCAAAAAAGTCGTGTCAGCGAACCATCCGCAAGCGCTCGAAATCATTGCCGCTACGTATGGCCGTGTGGTCGATGCTGGCGTGCACCCTGTGGATTCCATTAAAGTCGCAGAGGCCGCGAAAGTCATTGAAAACACGCAACGGGATCTTAACATCGCGCTCATGAACGAATTATCGATGCTGTTTAACATTTTAGATATTGATACGGATCAAGTATTGAAAGCAGCGGGAACCAAATGGAACTTTTTAAACTTCCGCCCAGGTTTGGTTGGTGGACATTGTATCGGCGTTGATCCCTACTATTTGACACACAAAGCCGAAAGCGTTGGCTATACACCACAAATCATTCTATCTGGACGCCGCGTGAACGATAACGTCAGCAAATTCGTCGTTTCCAGCATCGTTAAAGAAATGATTTGTAAAGGCATCGACTTAAAAGGCGCAAAAATCACGATTCTAGGTCTTACCTTTAAAGAAAATGTGCCGGATTTACGTAACTCGAAAGTATTCGACATCCTAGACGAGCTCCATCAATACCAGTTCGACATCCAACTTGCAGATCCAATGGCCGATCCAGAAGAAGCAAAAGCGGATTATGGCGTTGAGCTAGTACCATATAATGAATTAGAGCCAGCCGATCTAGTAATTATGGCGGTTGCGCATGATGAATTCCAGGCAAATCTTCCCGCAAACCATTACGGTTTAAAAGAAGGACAAGAGACGGTTTTTGTTGACTTAAAGCGTGTTTTTGATAGAAATGAAATGCCCATGTCTATTCATTATTGGGGATTATAAACCGTGAAGCCCAAATTAGTTTATGTCGTCACAGCTGCACGTAGCATTAAGTTACTTGATGGACAACTGGCTTTCATGGCGCAGTATTACGATGTACACTTAATTGCCTCAAGCGGCCCAGAAACAAATGACATTCCGCCAGAAGTAACTTTCCACGCGCTAGAAATGGAGCGAGAAATTTCGATTTGGAAGGATGTGCGTGCATTATTCCACATGATGCGTCTTATTCGCCAAATCCAGCCAGATGTCATCAATTATGGAACGCCAAAAGCCTCCTTACTGGCAAGTATCAGCAGTAAACTACAACGTGTACCTAAACGTATCTACACGTTGCGTGGCCTGCGACTAGAAACTATCACAGGGAAGAAAGGCAAGTTCTTCTTGACGATAGAAAAATGGATTAGCGCCTTCTCCCATCGAGTCATTTGTATCAGCCCGAGCCTACTTGAAAAGGCAGAGGAACTAGGCGTCGCGAAACAAGAAAAACTTGTCTGTGCAGGGTACGGAAGCAGTAATGGCATGAACATGGCAAAATTTGAGCAGGCTAATCAACAGGCGACCGAACTTTTATTTACGAAAGAAGACATTGTTTTAGGCTATGTTGGCAGGTTAACGCAAGATAAAGGGATTGATGATCTAATTGCAGCTTTTCAATTACTAAAAAAAGATTATCACTGTATCAAGCTATTGCTTGTGGGACGACTTGATTCAAATCATCACTTACAAAAAGAGACAGTTCAAGCAATGGCGACAGATTCTGAGATTATCCATTTAGAATATCAGAAAAATATTGCGCCAATTTACCAGCAGATGGATATATTTGTTTTTCCAACGTATCGAGAAGGGTTTGGGAACGTTGCAATGGAAGCATCCTATAGCGGTTTGCCGGTCATCGCGACTAACGTTACAGGGGCAAAAGATACAATTATTCCACATGAAACCGGACTGCTTGTTGAAGCGAAAAATCCAGCAAGTATTCAAAACGCGGTGATGACCTTGTTACAGAACCCAGAACGGCGCCAACAAATGGGGCAGGCAGGGAAAGCACGCATCAAACGTGATTTTCAACAGGAAACGATTTGGCAAGCTATTTTAGAGCAATATACTGACATTTAAGAAGGAGGAAACGATGTGTATCAAGCATGCAAGGGTAAGGGAGATATTGCCATCGCGCTCGTACTATTAGCTATTTTTTCACCAGTTTTGCTGGTTCTAGGCGTTCTCATTGCGATTATTAATGGACGACCTATTATTTTTAAACAAGTACGCGTGGGGGAAGGTGAGAAGCTATTCACCATTTATAAATTCTGCACGATGAATCACATGAAGGATTCAGAAGGCAACTTACTACCAGACGACCAACGACTCACGTTATTTGGTAAAATTCTCCGAAAAACGAGCCTCGATGAACTGCCACAGTTATGGAATATCGTCAAAGGAGATATGGCGTTTATCGGCCCGAGACCTTTGCGTGATGCGTATTTACCGCTTTATTCCGATGAACAACGCAAACGCCACAACGTTAAACCTGGCATCACTGGTTGGGCACAAGTGAATGGTCGTAATGCAATTAGTTGGGAAGAAAAATTTCGCTTAGATGTACATTATACGCAACATCGTAGTTTCCGTTTAGATATGAAAATCCTAGTACTAACTGTTCAAAAGGTACTTTTCGCACATGGGGTCAGTCAAGCAGGGCAAGTCACAGTTGAGAAGTTTCAAGGGAGCAAGTAAAGAAAGTAGGCGAACAATTTGAAGCATATACCGCTTAGTATCCCACATTTGAGTGGGAATGAAATGGAATATATTAGGGAAGCTGTCGATTCTAATTGGGTCGCTCCACTAGGGCCGAATGTAGATGAGATGGAGCGCCTCGCTAAAGAATACACAGGAGCTAAGGCGGCGCTCGCAACCAATTCAGGAACCGCTGCAATTCATCTTGCATTAGCTACGATGGAAGTAGGCAGTGGAGATGTTGTATTTTGTCAAAGCTTCACATTTATTGCCTCCGCGAATCCGATTGTTTATCAAGGCGCGACACCAGTTTTCATCGACTCAGAACCCGATACATGGAATATGTCGCCAGAAGCTTTGAGAAGGGCACTAGAGGATTCTGCAACAACTGGAAGCCTTCCTAAAGCAATTATTGTCGTTCATCTTTATGGTCAAAGCGCAAAAATGGATGAACTACAAGCGCTGGCGGATGCATATGGGGTGCCAATATTAGAAGATGCGGCAGAATCATTAGGGGCTACTTATAAAGGGAAGCAAACAGGAACGATTGGTAAAGCAGGAATCTTCTCTTTTAACGGCAACAAAATTATTACCACATCAGGTGGAGGCATGTTGGTATCGAATGATAGCGCGTTTATCGAACAAGCGCGAAAATTGTCCACACAAGCAAAGGAAGTCGCACCATATTATTTGCATGAAAAAAATGGCTTTAATTATCGTATGAGTAACATTTCTGCGGGCATTGGTATTGCGCAATTTGGCGTATTACCAAGCAGAATTCTAACCAAACGATTTATTTTTGACTACTATACGAAGCATTTCTCGGCTAATCCTTATGTAGAGATGCATGCCGAAATGGTACAAACCTACAATAACTATTGGTTGAGCACATTAACACTACACTCCGTAAATCCAAAAGAGGTACTCGAAGCTTTGGCGGCGCAACAGATTGAAGCGCGATTGCTTTGGAAACCAATGCATACACAGCCTTGTTTTGCGGGTTGCACCTTTTATGCACACGAGGAAACAGCGACACCAGTTAGCGAGCAATTATTTGCGACAGGGCTATGTTTACCCTCTACGACAAGCATGACAGAATCCGAACTAAAGAGAGTAGTAGAAGCACTTCAACTAGCTACATTAGGGGTACAAGAAAAGCGTGAAATCGAGGTTTAAAAACATGGAACAAACGAAATCAAATAATAATTTTTGGCTTCGAATGATACTGCACTGGGTGGTTTATATCGGTTGTTTTGTCAGTTTTGCCATTATTAGTTTTGGTACCAAGCAGGCCGGATATGAATGGTTGGGACTTCTGCCAATCGCCTTTGCACTTAGCTATAGCTTGGTTTTGGCTAAATCGCTCAAGCAAGAATTACGCATTTTTAACTTGGTGTTGACAGTGATGCAGTTTTTGCGATTTGTAGTGATGCCGATGATGTTAGTATATGCCAACTATTATGGCGGCAGGTCACCTGTTGCACTAAAGCCAGATTCGATTGAGAAAGCAATGTTGTTGATGGTTTACGAACTAGCCATTCTATCGCTCACAATTTTTATACTGGATCAGCGTGCGAAACGAAAGAAGCCTACTCCAATACAAAAACCACTGACCAAGCGACCGCAAAATGGGATGTATTATCTGTTGTTTATCGTTTCCATTGCTAGCCTCCTTGCTTACCCAAGTGTTTTGCATAAAATTGGGTTCTTTATGCCAGGTGCTGGTGGGTCGGTGGAAAATGCGTCTTTAATTACAGCATTGACTGGCTTTATTTTCATGGTTGCCAAACAGATTTTTTTCTTAATCGTGCTTTGGTTTTGTCATCAAAAATATACGAAAAAGGGACAATATTTTTACGTTTGGCTGGCGGCTATTGCTGTATTTGTGAACATCGGGATTTTTATGGGAACAAATCGTGCAGATATCGTGATTACTGCGGTTGCTTCGGTCTTGATTTTCCGCCAGTTGTTTCCGCATTTCTTCAAACATTTACTCCTTAGTGTGAGTTTGATTATACCCGCTATGCTTTCGGTTATCGCGGCATTCCGAAAAATTTCTTCTATTTCAGACGGTGGTAGTAAACTGATTGATTATACCGATAAGCTTCAGGTGTACTTGGCTGGTCCGTATAATGTCGCGATGGCACTGGAAACAAAGCATCTATTTCCGGAAGCTGGTAATTTTAGCGTTTTCCTCTATAACATTTTCCGACCGATGATTGGTATAGGATCGTTTATATCTGATTGGCCGATTAAATATTCATCATTGTACTTCAATGAGCGTTATTTTTTCTCCGATCATATGACGCAAATTATTCCAATGGTAGGGCAAGGAAATCTATTTTTTGGTTTTATTTTTGCACCGATTCTTGGTGTAGCCGTTATCTGTTTTGCGTATTTCTTACACGCGAAGAAGCTACAGAGTGAACAAATTGAAATTTACTACATTCTAACCCTTGCATGCGCGCGTTTGGGGATGATGGTCGGGCAAAATGTAACGATTCTAGTCAATGACCTCAGTTTTAACTTATCGCTGTTTCTGATTGTCTATTGGCTGAACAAGAAAATCATTCTAACTCGCCAAAGTCACCAAAAATTCGTTGCAAACAGAGGAGACATCTAGTCATGCATGCCATCAAAAAAATATTGTTAAGCTCTTATGGAATGACCTTATTTAAAAAAGGAGTTGTAATCCTTACTGGTTTGCTCTCTGTTGTCTTTATGACACGTTACCTGGGTCCAACCTTAAAAGGGGAATATGCCTACTATATGAATTTTATCAATATTGGTGTATCGGTTTTAAATATGGGAATCTCGCTCGTCTATGTTAACTATAAGCGGCGAGAAACAACCCCCAACCAGTTTCGTGCGACCTTTGTTGCCTTATCGATTTTTCAATATACGCTCTATATAGGTATTGCTGTTGCGATGTATTTTGTAGGGCAGTCGATAAATTACGTGACTATTATGGTACTTATCGCGCTGAATGTTTTAAGTATCCAATTAACACAAATTAACCTCGTTGAAAACATCAAAAAACACACGATCATCGCAATTGTCACGGCTATTTCGAATTGCGCATTGACCGCTGTCGTCTATTTTTTAGCCCCACAGTTCGTTTTTATCGCATTACTCGTTTATGCGGCTAAAAATGTAGTTCCAATCGTCATGACATTACTTGCAAGTAAGCCAGAACCAAGTCAGTTGATGCGGCGGAAACAAAAAAGTATCAAAGTATGGAAATGGACCACAATCACGCGCCAAGGCATTTTACCAATGATTGTGACGTGTCTCATTGCCCTCAATTATCGTATGGATATCTTATTTTTAGGATGGTTTCATGTGGCAGCAGCGGATATTGGTCTGTACAGTACCGGTGTTCAACTCGCCGAATACGCTTGGATGTTGCCGGATGTCTTTAAAGAAGTCATGCTGAATAAAAATGCGAAACGCGATGCGATTAGTAGTTTAACTTTTTCGATTCGAATGGCATCTACGCTCGTTTTATCATTCATTGTATTTATGGCTATATTTGGCCAATACCTTATTATTTTCTTATTTGGCGCTGAATTTGCGGGTGCTTATTTTACCACTTTGTTAATGTTCCTCGCTATTCCATTTATTATTTACTCAAAAATTATTGGGACACTTTTTAGTGCGCAAGGCAGATGGGGTTTTTACCTCTGGACGCTGATTGTTAGCGTGATTGTCAGATCGGCTGTGGCTTCGATTATGTCGTATGCGATTTGTGGATTGATGTGTGTACTTTGGCTGAGGAAGCATTATCAAGTGAAGTGGCGGGAATTGTTTTTGGTCACAAAGGAAGATTGTCGAATGATTGTTGGATTTATAAAGAAGAGCTGAAAACGCCCGTTAGAGCCGAAAAAATTTGTTAGGGGGCGCAGATAAATCCCGCTTTTGGATTTTTCGAAGGCCACGAAAATTTCGAGGATCTGGCGTGAGAAGCCGGATCAGGAAAAGGAAGAGCTGAAAACGTCCGCTAGAACAAGTATGGGTGATTGATTCGGAATGCTTAATATGGGCGTGAGGTGGGAAGGTAAGTCGGATTTTGTGCTCGGTAAAGTTATATTAAGGAACGAATGCTCACTGCGTTCGCACTCATATTGAGGTTCTAAATCGACAAGAGATGTCTCATAAGAACCACAACAAAGGAGCGATTTTTTTGTCAAATAGTAATACAGTTATTTCACTAAAAGACACGATGAAGATTATAAAGAAAAACATCTGGATTATCTTAGCTATTATTATTTTTGCGTGTGCATCCATGTTTGCGGTTGTGAATTTTGTTTTAGTCCCACAATACCAAGCAACATCACAGATTTTAGTCATTCAAAACACGGATAAAGCGGATAATAACGTCCAGAATTCTGAGGTGCAGGCTAATTTACAGATGGTCAATACGTATAGCGCAATGCTCAAAAGCCCACTGGTCCTTGATAAGGTTTCGGACAAGTTGAAGGGTAAATATTCCTCGGGTGAACTGGGTAAAAAAATGGTGACGAGCAATGATCAGAATTCGCAAATCATCAATATTACGGTAAAAGACGAGAATCAAGCCATGGCAGCGACGATTGCGAATCAAACGGCTGCCGTTTTTAAAGATAATTTACCAGTGATTATGAAAGATAAATCAGTAACAATCATGTCTCCTGCGAAAGTATTAAGCCATCCGCATCCGACCTTTCCTAACAAAACGATGCTGTATACGATGAGTCTTGTTGTCGGAATTATTTTAGCCGGTTTGATTTGCTTCCTACGAGAAATACTGGAAAGGCTAGATATCACTGTGCTTGGAGTTATATCCAACATCCCAGATAATACGATTAGAAAGAGACAGGAATATGATTTGATGCATGAAAAACATATGGAGGCGAGTCCCGTTTATGAGAAATAAATCGAAGCAAAAGAAAAATAACCGGAAAAAGCTGATTACCTTTTTTGATCCGCGTTCATCCATTTCAGAAGAGTTCACATCCGTCAAAATAAATATCGAGTTCGCATCAATTGGTCGGGAAACAAAAGTCATTATGGTAACCTCGGCGGAACCAGATGCTGGGAAATCAATCGTGTCTTCTAATTTGGCTGTTGTGTATGCACAGCAAGGGAAGAAAACACTGATTATTGATCTTGACCTGAGAAAACCGACGCAACACCGTGTCTTTTTTAGCAATAATGAGATAGGTATTACAGGTTTACTTTTACGCCCTGATATGCGGAGTACGGCAATTCAAGAAACCGAAGTAAACTATCTTCAAGTGCTGACATCTGGCCATATCCCGCCTAATCCAGTCGAGATTTTAAACACACAGGCTCTGGCCGATTTAGTAGCCGAATTCCGTGAAGAGTACGATCAAATTATTATCGATGCACCGCCAGTTCTTGTTGCAGCGGATACACGATTAATTGCTCGTTTGGCAGATGGCATTGTCTTTGTTATTAAAAGTGGGAAATCCGAGTATAAAAAAACGGCAAAATCCCTAGAACTACTTCAGCAAACACATACCAAAATACTAGGTGCAGTACTAAATAATCCTGCGTTAAAGGCGACACAAGCCTATTATACGTACGGTGAAAATTAAACTGGCGGAAGGATTGAGATACCGATGAAGAAAAAGCTTGTGATGATTGGTGATGGTAGTGTTGCAAAAATGGCGAAAGAAATCGTTGCACTAACCGACACATATGAACTAATTGCGGTATTAGATGACAAATACGTTGACAGTTACCAGACTCAGGATGGTGTTTATGTTGGGCCTTTTACCGATAGTATGCAATTAAGTTTAGCTGATGTTTTTTTTATCGCTATTGGCAGTAATGAGAAGCGCGCTGAAATCTTTACGTTGTTACAAGAGCCAATGGAAAAATACCCAAACTTGATACACCCATCAGCTATTATTTCACCAAATGCACGGATTGGGTACGGTAATTTTATTATGGCTGGGGCGATTATTAATGTTGATGCTACCGTGAACAACCAGTGTATTGTCAACTCAGGTTGTATTATCGGTCATGATGCAATGCTAGAAAATTTCAGCCAAACATCGCCAGGAACGGTCATTACAGGTTATGTTCATATTCAGGAAGGCGTCAATATTGGCGCTAACGTGAGCGTCATTCCTAATGTTGAAATAGGGGCATGGGCCGTTATCGGTGCAGGATCGACGGTAACACGTGATATCGCAGAAAATATAGTCGCGGTAGGTTCACCAGCGAAACTCTTAAAAGAAAGAGAGCCAAAAGAAGTAGCAATAGTATAAAAGAGGTGTGGAAGATGGAACATATGATTGTCATGCTCCAAAAAGGGGATAAGTTGGAAGAGAACGGGGAATATATTATTCTGTCTGGATACCTAGAGTGTAGCATGTCTAATCAGCTTTTACGTTTCTTAAGAGAAGGCGAAAGAGCGATACTAGATGATACATTTTTACCTAAGTCACTTGTGTATAGGGCTTGTGGTATAGTCAGGTTACTAAAGCTAGAGAGCAATGCAACAAATATGTTGATAGATGAGCGTTATCAGGGGTTTGAGAAAGAAATAATAACATTGATGATAGAACGAATGGAAATGCTAACTATGCAAAAAAAGGAACGCTTAGTCCAAACGTTACTGAAGTTAGGCAAAGAAATCGGAATCATAGAAGGAGAAAATTGTCGTATTCCGAAAGTCTGGACACAAATCGAATTAGCGAATCATATCAACTGCACGAGAGAATATCTGTTGAGCCAAAAACGAATTTTAAAAGAAGAGGGAGTCGTACTAGAAAGTCATCAGTGGATACTGCTGAATTGGGCAAAATGGAATGGAAAAGTAGGCGTTTATGAAGGAACTTCTCAATAAGGCGAGGAGTTCTTTTTTAATGAGAGCATATGTTAAAATAAGAACATAATCACGTTGTGGAGGGAGTCAATAAAAATGTCAGTGAATATAGAGGAAGCACTCGAGTTTATAACTAAATCCTATACAGAGTTAGGCATAGATACAGCAGGACTTGAAAAACGAGTTAATGAGGTGCAACAGGAAATCATGCAAACGGGTACATATTCGCATACGTTGGAGGAATTAGCAATCGGTGCAAAAATGGCATGGCGGAACAGTAACCGTTGCGTTGGTAGATTATTCTGGGATCGTATCCAAGTTGTGGACGCTAGAGAAGCGAGATCTGTACCGGAAATTTGCGAGACGCTTTTCGGGCACATCAACAAGGCAACGAATGGCGGGCAGATCCGACCTTTTATCACGATTTTTCAGCCAGGAAGTAGCGGGCCACGTATCTGGAACCATCAGTTAATTCGCTATGCTGGATATAGGTCAGAGCAAGGTATTATTGGCGATCCAGCCTCCGTTTCTTTTACAGAAGTCTGCGAAGGGCTGGGCTGGCGCGGCACTCGTACGGAATTTGATATTTTACCACTCGTTATTCAGGAAAATGCATTAGCAACGCCAACTGTCATTGAAATTCCACCCGAACTCGTACTTGAGGTGCCAATTACACATCCAGATTTCCCATCAATCGCTGAGCTTGGTTTGCGTTGGTATGCTGTCCCAATCATCTCCGAAATGAAGCTCGAAATTGGTGGTATTACTTATCAAGCAGTACCATTCAATGGTTGGTATATGGAAACCGAAATCAGTGCGCGAAACTTCGCGGATGAAGGCCGTTACAACAAACTCACCGCTGTCGCTGAAAAAATTGGGCTAAACACGAAGCGTCCTGATTCACTCTGGAAAGATCGCGCGCTAGTTGAACTAAGTGTTGCCGTTCTTGAATCTTATCACAAAGCTAAAGTCCAAATTGTCGATCACCACACGGCAGCTCGCCAGTTCGGCCAATTCGAAGCAAACGAGCAAGCCGCTGGGCGCGAAGTCACGGGCGAGTGGGCATGGCTAATACCACCAGTTTCGCCCGCAACAACGCATATTTTCCATCAACGCTATCCCAATAAAGTTGTCAAACCGAATTTTTTCTATCAAGACGCACCATTTGAACGCACCGAAATCATTCCTGTAAAACGTGGTGGCTGTCCGCTTCATTGAGTTGCAAAATACTATGTAAAAATGGTAACATAGAAGTATCCAGAAGCTTATGTTAGCTTATACGCATAAGACGGATAAATATATTTATCGAATGGAGTTTTTACGATGAATTTTGCGAAAACGTTGGGGATTATTGGAGCATTGCTCGCGATGGGGCTTAGCTTAACTGTTATTTCCGTCGACAGCATTGCACGTATTTTGGAAGAAGATTCGTTAGTATTTACAATCCTGAACTTCGTCACATTAGCGATGTCATTTGTCGGTCTGTTCGGCGCTATTATCATGAACAAAGCACCATTAAAAGGTGGCGTTATGCTAATTGCGTCCGCAGTAGCCTGCACAATGAGCGTTTCGATGATGTTCCTAGTTCCAATCGTGATACTTTGCGTAGCTGGCCTAATTAGCCTAAGCACAGCAGACGACTTATCAGAAGCAAAAGCGTAATATTAAATGCGAAATCCGCGTCTTCACTCAGCTATTTGAGTAGGCGCGGATTTTGTTTTTTTATTGATATTTACTATAAAGTCTATCTGCTTGATCACGCAATTCCTTCATATCTTGGCGCGCTTTGTTTAATTTTTCATCGGATTCGTTCTTAGCAGAATTGAGTTGCGTTGCTTGTGTGTTTAGTGTATCAACTTGCGCTTTATATTGGTCGCGCTCTGATTTTAATTGGTTAATCGTGTTATTTAGCTGGTTAATTTGATTGTTCAGAGCGTTAATATCATTATTTTTTTGGTTCACTTCATTCTGTTTATTTTGTAGTTCTGTCATCTTTGCGGTTAGTTCTTGTTGTTTTGCGGCAATTTGATTATCTTTATCAGTCAATTGATTTTTTAAATTTTGGATGTCGTTCGTTAAATCGTTAATTTTTTGAGTATTGTCTTGCTTGTTTTGTGTCAGTTGACCAATTTTTTGATCAGCCCACGTTAAAACCTCAGACACTCGTGCTTTATCACTTTCTCCGCCCCATAAAATGACACTCGCACCCAATACAAGGGTCCCTGTTCCAAATACCATCAGCGATACCAATACGACTACTGTAAACTTCTTCATTTTCCGCATTATTTCCAACCCCTTTGTTTTTTATTTCTTCATGTCACTTATTTAGAATATCAAAAAGAAAATTCAGATTTTTTGGTCATTTGATAATTCAACTATGTAGCTGAGTCTAACTTTTTTGATAAATAGTGATGTCTGAAGCATTAATTAAGTTGATATAGATTAATACCACTCAAATAAAAAATTTAAACGTAGAAATCTAACTTTTTTTATAATTGGTATATGTGTAATATACCAACTCCAATTTAATCAAGGGGAATTGGTATATTATATCACGCCCATTTATCAAAATCATAAGGTTTAGGAGCAGACGAATCTTCAATTCGTTAAATCGGCCAATTTTTGCGTTGTGTAGAGATGGCATCGCTTTGCGTATATTTAGTCAAAACGGCAGTAACATGAGTGACTAAAGAATTAGAACGTTCGCCAAGCTTCTCATAAGACATAAAGCCTTGCAAAAGAAACTCTCCATCTTCGCCCCGAGTTTATAAACGCAATCAACTGGTTTCTATAGAGTCACCAGCTTTTAAGGAAACCTGATGGCATTGATTATTAAATCGGGAGTTCGATTTCAACAATTTCAAAACTAGAAAAGCCATCCGCGAAATTCTTTGTGTACATGACAATTGTATGGATATTGTTTTCCTCGCATTCATGGCTACATTCGGGCACTACATCATCGTTTTCCTATTCGGCGCAGATTTTGCAAGCACGTACTTCATGACTTTACTCATGCTTCTAGTGATTCCATGTCTTATTTACTCGAAAATTATTGGCACGCTTTTCAGTGCAAAAGGGAAATAAGATACCAATCTGTGGACACTCATTGTCAACGTTGTTCCTAATGATGGGAATCGTTGGCTCCGCCGTTGCATCGATTTTATCTTACGCGATTTGCGGTTTAATATGCATCATTTGGTCGAACCGCAACTATACCAGCCCACTTCGAGTACCAAAAATCAGACTATCAAATGATTCACAGTTTTATAGAAAAGAATAATAGTCCACAAAAAGCGGATTAAGAAGCATATTTTTAGGAAATAAAAAGTTCAGAAGCGACTATACAGAAACTTTAAAGCTTAAAATATATCGATTCATGTGGAAGGAGAAGATTTATTTGACTAACAAACCAGCCGTCATTTCTATTTTTGACATTTTAAAAATAATTAAAAAAAATAGTTGGTTTATATTACTAATTCTCGTGATTTCCCTAAGTGGCATGTTCGCCGTCGCGAATTTTGTCATAACGCCGCAATATAAGGCGACCAACCAAATTCTTGTTGTTCAGAATACCGATAAGGAAGATAGCAATGTCCAAAACTCCGAAGTACAAGCCAATTTGCAGATGGTAAACACGTATAGCGCGATGATAAAAAGTCCGCTCGTTTTGGATAAAGTAGCTGAAAACCTTGATGGTCAGTATACATCTGGGGAACTAAGTAAGAAGATTGTCACCAGTAACGACCAGAATTCCCAAGTCCTAAACATTCACGTAGAAGATCCAAACCAAGCTACTGCCGCAAAAATTGCTAATGAGACAGCTTCCGTTTTCAAAGAAACATTACCTGTTATTATGAGAGACAAAGCCGTCACTGATATGTCCCAAGCAAAAATAGTCGACAATGCACGTCCCGTAACTCCAAATAATAAAATGCTCTACGTACTAAGCTTAGTCGCAGGTATAGTTTTTGCCGGTCTGTTCTGTTTCCTACGCGAACTACTTGACACGAGCATTAAAACCGAGGAGCAAATCACCGAAAAATTAGATTTAACTGTACTCGGAACGATTTCAAAAATTCCAGACAACAGCATGAAAAGCAAACCGAAATCTGAAGCAGTAAATAAAGACGTATATACGGAGGCGAAACCAGTTTATGAGAAATAAAACGAAGCAAAAAAAAATAACCGTAAAAAACTTGTAACCTATTTTGACCCACAATCACCAATCTCCGAAGAGTTTATATCCGTGAGAACGAACATCGAGTTCAGTACCATCGGTCAGGAAAACCAAGTCACCATGATTACATCCGCTGAGCCTGACGCCGGAAAATCCATCATGTCATCCAACCTAGCTGTTGTATCCGCTCAACAGGGCAAGAAAACATTACTCATTGACCTAGACTTACGCAAACCAACTCAGCATCGCGTATTTTTCAACTCGAATGAGCGAGGCGTAACGAGCGTATTGCTACATCCGGACCACAAATCTATGGCTATACAAGATACCGAAGTAGAGCGCCTGCATGTTTTGACATCCGGACCAATCCCACCAAATCCGACTGAAATTTTAAACACACAAGCGCTAGTAGACCTTATCAACGGGTTGCGAGCAGACTACGATCAAATCATACTTGATGCGCCGCCAGTCCTTGTAGCATCAGACGCCAGGCTCATCGCGCGACTCGCAGACGGCATCGTATTCATTATTAAAAGCGGTGCTTCTGAATACAAAAAAATCGCCAAATCCATCGAATTACTTCAAAAAACGCAAACAAAAATACTCGGTGCTGTGCTCAACAAACCATCCGCACAACCTGGAAAAATGTATTACACATATGGCGACAAATAAACTGGAAGGAGTATGAGCAAAATGAAGAAGCTGATATTAATTGGAGATGGAAGTGTCGCCAAGATGGCTAAAGAAATCGTGTTACTAACAGGAACCTATGAAATTGTTGCGATATTAGATGACAAGTACACGACAAGCTTCCAAGATGAAAATGGTGTATTCATGGGGCCATTAACGGGAAGCACAGCCTTATCGCAAGCAGATGCCTATTTTATCGCTGTTGGGGACAATGAAAAACGGCATGAAATTTTTACGATATTGCAAAAACCAGTGGAGCAATTTCCAAATTTGATTCATCCTACATCCATTATTTCTCCAAATGCACAAATCGGTTACGGCAATTTTATCATGGCTGGGGCGATTATCAATGTGGACGCGACAATCAGGCATCAATGCATTATCAATTCCGGCTGTATCATTGGGCACGACGCCGTTTTAGAGAATTTCAGTCAAACATCACCAGGAACCGTCATCACAGGTTACGTGTATCTCCAAACAGGCGTTAATATCGGCGCAAATGCAACTGTTTTGCCAAGTATCCGCTTGAATGAATGGTCTGTTGTAGGAGCAGGCTCTACAGTAACACGTGATGTAAAGGCAGACACAATCGTCGTTGGAACTCCCGCTAAACTACTAAAAAAACGCGAAAAAGCAGTGGTTCCAGCTTAGAGAAGAGAGTGGAGACATGGGTAGAGAATCAGAATTTATTGCTGCTACAAAATGAGACGGGTCTACCGTACGCGATGGAATTTATAAGGAAAATACTCCCAAACGCGGCCGTTCACTAATCATTTTTTTAAGAAAATGGGTGATTAAATAACACGCACTTTTCAATTATCTGGTCTCTTTGAATTACGAAATTCCAATTAAAATAGCGCTATATACAGGAACGGATGGTGTGACATTACGATTACTAATACGCGAACTATATCAAAAATTAAATTTTAACGTAGAGATTTTGATTAGTGGGAAAAAGAGAATGTGGATATTATTAGCGATGTTGAGGATATGCCATTAGATGCACCGTCGTTATTTTTGTGGAGATTTCCGCCATCATCAGATGAATGGGTGCAGCTTATTTTCTGGTTGCAACGTAGTCGTGAGGAGGAGCTGGCGGACTTGCGAAAGGCCGAATAATAGATATGTTAAGTTTTTGTAAATAAGTCTGCGGTATGATATAGATTGAGCAAAAAATATGGTACAATGGAAGCTAACTGTGACTAGATAGAAAGCAGAATTTACGTTAGGACGTGATAGATTCGTGGAGCTTATAAAAGCGCTGATTAGTTTCATTATCCATATCGATCAGCATCTTGTTGAAATTATCAATACATTTGGCATTTGGACATATGTCATTATTTTCTTGATTATATTTGTAGAAACGGGACTTGTTATTTTCCCATTCTTGCCAGGGGATTCGTTACTATTTGCTGCAGGAGCGTTAGCTGTATTGCCTGGATCAGAGCTAAATATCGTCATCCTTCTTATCGTTTTGTGGGTGGCAGCGGTACTTGGCGACACGGTCAACTACCACATTGGTAAAAAAGTGGGAACCTCGATTCCACCAGACAGTTGGCTTGGGAAAGTTATCAATCAAGAAAAAATGGATAAAGCAGAGGCGTTTTTCAATAAGCACGGTGGTAAAACGATTTTCATTGCGCGTTTTATGCCATTTATCCGTACTTTTGCGCCATTTGTAGCTGGTGCAAGTCGCATGAATTACCGTTATTTCTTGAATTATAACTTGCTTGGCGCAACAGTTTGGGTACTTATTTGCACCATGGCGGGCTATTTCTTCGGGAATATCCCAGTTGTAAAAGAGAATTTTTCACTCGTTGTATTAGGTATTATTTTCGTATCAATCTTACCGATGATTTTCTCGTTCATTAAAGGGAAAATGGATAGTAAGAAAGTTAAATAAATATTAGGGTAGATGAAGCCGCAATCAGTGTTTCATCTACTTTTTTCTGTCGCAACTTTTCGCGAATTATTTGGAAAACATATATTTAATATATAAAGGCTGTAAAAATAAAAAGAGAGCATAGGATACACATTGATTAATATCAGCGGTGCCCTACACTCACGTTAGAAATTTTACATACAAAGTTACTACAAATGAGGATTTAATAAAACATGTCTTATAGTAAAGGTAGTTGTTTGAAGCCTTTAATTTATAGACTGTTTATTATAATAATACTGGATTCGATCTGTAATATATGAAATAGGAATATCCCATTTTGGGAGGTAATTGAAGGGATCTGTATGTGTTGTTCCACCTAGAAGTTGTGTGACACCCCTATGTGTAATAATATTTCCCTCCCCATTATTGTCCATCAAATCAGGTGTACCAAGATTGTACTTATGGAGTACGTGCGCCACATAATTAGCGTATTGTTCAATAGATTTTAATACAGTTTCCTTTGACGTTCCATCTGGATACTCAACTAACTCAACATGAATAAATCGTTTGTTAGCGATTGCTCCAGCACCCCAACCTAAATAATCTGTGTTAGCAATCTCGACTGTGTGACTAGCATCCGCAAATGCGTGAACAAAAGCATTTTCCCAGGTTTCTTTTTCATATTGAATCCATTCATCTAAGCTTTTACTAGTGTCCCCAGTAGAGTGTAATACAACGCCCTCTGGTTTTCCTATACCATTTCGATATGGTAATTTAGGAAAATCAGGGATGTTTTCGAACGCCGGGCGTTTCTCAATAACGGGTTCAATGGTGGGTGGTGTAATAGAAGAGGCCACAGCATCTTTCTGTTTTATGCAAACGATTCCAGCTAATAAGCATAGCAATAAGGTTATTTTTATAGTCTTTTTCATTGATATCGCTCCTTACATTTGATTATAGAAGCTACAACATAGCGATTTTATAAAATTAGCGACCTAGTGTCTCTGCTTTTTTACCGGTGTAAAAGCCTGTATAGTCAATGTTAGCGTCGAGATCCCCATCAAAACCATCTAATCGGTAGTCACTGGCAAATTGCCATAAACCAACTGGGAATGGAGGCTCTATAGGTGTTTCAGGCCAGTAAGCAAGCCAGAAATTACTGACAGATAATTGATCTGGGTAAAATCGATTTTGATACCACGATAAAGAGGCGTAAACATCTAATTTTTGGTAGCCATGATCTCTCATTCTATCAAAGAAGGCATTAGCCTGACTCGTCAATTCTTGGGGATCCTTTGTCAAAGCACTGCCTTCTAAATCGAGTGCCATAACGGAATCTTTAGGTACTTTTAAATTATTTGCGATTTTGGAAAACCAATCAGCTTCTTCTTTGGCGTTTTGGATACTATTCATCCAACTGTAGTGATAAAAGTTGACTCTAATTCCAGCTTCAATTGCGCCTTTTATTTGTTCCTCAGCATGCGGGTTCAAAACTGGTTTGTCATCTTCCATCCCTTCCGTTAATTTGATAATAACCGCTTCTATACCTTGTTCTTTCCATTTTTTAAAATTAATTTTTTTAGGGTCTTGCCATTTAGAAATATCGATAACATTTGGTTTTACAGGAGTATTGGCTGCGTGAACACTGTTTAATGACAATGAAATACCTAGGCATAACGTAGCAAGGAGAAATAGCATCTTTTTTTATTCATCTTTTAACCTCTTTTCTTTCTCTGTATTTAATCGCCCCGATTATAACACACTAATACTATATTAAACATGACATTTTTGTAAGGTTAATTAAGAGTCTAGCTTCTGTCTAACATAAAAAAATTATCATCAAAGAGCTTGACTAATTTTATAATTAAAATCTAACTAAATAGTTAATCTAGATAACGAGAGTGCTTTTAAAGTTTAATAATTAGAATATAAATACAATCTGTGTAAATAAAAGTGAAATAGTGTAAGTTCTGTGTGTAACAAATATACCCTTTCAAACCCTTATATTAACGCTTTCTTAGTTGGCACAATACTTGCATAATACATATATGTCCAGAATTTAGTACACGATAAAAGGGGGATCTAACGGGGGATTATTGAAATTCTGGGTTTAGAGATTGCAGAGAAAGTAGACATACCGTAAGTAGAACGCAAAAATTATGAAGAGGTGAAGAAATGAAAAAGGTAACAAAGAGTGTTGTAAGTGTAGTCTCGGTGTTGTTGTTAGTCGTTTCGTTATTTGCGTCATCCGTTCTAGGTAGTGTAGGAAATTCTTCTGTGAAAGCTAAAGCCGCAACCACACCATCACAATTAAGAAACGTGATGTATTATGGCGATTGGTCCATTTGGGGCGGGGAAGGTCAGTTTTATCCTAAAGATATACCAGCAGAGCAATTGACGCATCTAAATTTTGCGTTTCTTGATTTTGATAGTAACGGAAACTTGAAATTTACGGATAAAGATGCAGCAGTTGGCGCGCCAGTGGGGCAAGATGGAGTTCAGTGGGGCGGAGCAAATGCAGGTATTTTAAATGCGATTCAAGATTTAAGAGCCAAGAATCCAAATATGAAAATCGGTATTTCAATTGGTGGTTGGTCTAAATCCGGTGACTTCTCTGCAATCGGAGAAAATGCCACAGCACGTGCTAATTTTGTGAGTAATGTTATGAAATTTATCAAATATACAAATATGGACTTTGTTGATTTAGATTGGGAGTATCCAGCATCCGTTCGTGCCGCTGATTTAGTGGACAACAAGAACGATGAAGGAACTCCGAACGCAAAACCTGCGGATAAACAAAACTATATTACACTTCTTCAAGACCTACGTACTGCTTTAGATAAGCAAGGCGTAGATGTGAAGAAAAAATATGAGCTTTCTGTAGCTCTACCAGCATCTCAAGGCTTGCTTGCAAACGGGGTTGATGTTGCAAAACTTTTCAATGTTGTGGATTTTGCCAATATCATGACGTATGATATGAATGGTGCGTGGACACCAAATAGTGCGCATCATACGGCGCTTTATGGCAACCCAGCAGATCCTAATTATAGCTCGGGTTTCTCTGTAGACCAAACAGTGCAGTATCTAAAGAGTCAAGGGGCCGCATCGGATAAAATCGTTGTTGGCGCAGCATTCTATTCTCGTGGTTGGAATAAAGTTGAAGCTGGTACGAGCACAACACAACCAGGACTTTTCCAAGCAGCCACAAAGAATAATAAAGATGCAGACCAAGGAGCAACATACGGCGCTCCAAATGAAAAACCATTAGCAACTGGTGATGGCGGTCGTGCGGGCGGTGTTTGGGCATATAAGAGTATTGACGCGTTGAAAGCTAAATCGCCAACGTTAGTCGAATACTGGGATGATGTGGCCAAAGCGCCATATCTTTATAGTAAAACAACGGGTGAATTTTACAGTTTTGAAAATGTGCGTTCAGTCACTGCAAAAGCACAATACGTGAAAGATAACAATTTGGGCGGAATGATTTCGTGGATGCAATCACAAGATAAGACAACCACGTCAACAAAACGCGATGAATTGACCAAAACGATGAAACAAGTGATGTTGGGTGCTGGGGCAATTGCGCCGAATAACATTGTTTACTCAAACCTGAATGTAGAAGCTACTGTGGCGCCATACAGTGAAAATGGTGTCGGTTATGAAATCACAATCAAAAACAAAGAAGTTGCCAATGAAACAAATGAAGTTTTGAAAGCCACTGAATTTGCGGCAGAAACAGTAAAATTACCGAAGTTCTACATTCCTGTAAAAGCAGGCGAAACATTGACTGCTGGAGATTATAAGGCGGGGACAGTAGCCAGTGCTAACGGTGTCACAACTGTTGATTTAGCATCCGTTTATGATGGTCAAGAAATTCCGCAAGGCGCGACGTACACATTCCGATTGAAATCCAACTTAGCGTCTGTGAACGTGAATAATATTGCGAATATCGAATTGACGCAACGCATGTCTAAAACGGGTGCAGAACTTGGTAAACAAGTTATTTTTGGTGGAGGTGCGGTTGTTCCTGACCCAAGTGATACAGTAGCACCAACAGCGCCAACTAATTTGGCAACAGTTACCGCGAACGTTACTGATGTAGCAGTTCCGCTTAGCTGGACGGCTTCAACGGATAACGTAGGTGTAGCAGGTTACAAAGTATATCGCAATGGCACGGAGGTTGCGACAGTTTCTGGGACATCATACACAGATACTGGTCTTACGGCTTCGACAGCTTATACGTATACCGTAAAAGCATATGATGCAGCGGGCAATGTTTCGCCATCAAGCGCAACACTTTCTGTAACGACAAAAACTGGTACAGTAACACCACCAGTTGGATCTGGAACATGGGATGCAGCAAAAGTTTACAATCAAAATGACCAAGTAACTTATAATGGTCATACGTATAAAGCGAAATGGTGGACGCAGGGTGATGTTCCAGGGGCTGAGCAATGGGGGCCTTGGGAACTAGTCTCGTAACGACTCGTTCGCAGAACGACAAAAGCTCACTTTCGTCGTTAAAAGCTCCGTTCCGATGCTCACGTACAGTCGTACGCTCCGCTTCGGTACTCGCTTTTGCCTAGAAATTAAGCATTTGTCGTCCTGCTCTCAGTTTTGCGGGAAATCAAGACTTTAGTTAGTAGAGAAGTGGGAGAGAGAAAGAAGGCTCTCCTGCTTTTTTGTGGTGAAATCTTTGGAAAATTGGTCTGGTAGGGCTATACTTATATAAAAATGATAATTTGGGAGGTTTTGATATGGAGTTGAAGGCTACGGATATGAAACGGTTTCATAATGGGCAGGGGATTCCGCTTGTTGGGCTCGGCGTTTGGAAGATGGAAGATGAGCGTGAGGCTGTCGATGCGATTCAGGTGGCTGTGGATGCGGGGTATCGGGCGATTGATACAGCGAAAGTTTATGAAAATGAGACGTTTGTTGGGCGTGCAATTCGTGAAGTTGGAGTTCCGCGTGATGAGTTGACCGTTACGTCGAAGCTCTGGAACGCAGATCATGGGTATGATGAGACGTTGCGTGCTTTTGATACGTCTTTGGAAAAATTGCAACTGGATTATCTGGATTTGTATTTGATTCATTGGCCAGTCGGGAGTTACAAGGATTCGTGGCGGGCGATGGAGCGCTTATACAATGAAGGTTTGGTGAAATCGATTGGTGTGAGTAATTTTCATCGGCATCATTTGGAGAACTTATTTACGACTGCAAATGAAAAACCAGTGATTGATCAAATTGAAATGCATCCATTGTTGTCGCAAAAGCCGTTGCGAGCCTATTTGGAGAGTCAGGATATTGTGCATGAAGCTTGGTCGCCGCTCGCGAAGGGTGGGGAGTTGTTGCAACATCCAGTTTTAATATCGATTGCAGAGGCGAGAGAATTGACTGTGGCACAAGTGATTTTGCGTTGGCATTTGAAGAATGGTTCAGTGGTTATTCCTAAATCAGTAACACCGAAACGAATTCAGAATAATTTGGATGTATTTCATTTCGATTTGACAGATGAAGATATGGCCAAAATTGATGCGCTGAATAAGGATGAACGTACGGGTTCTAATCCTGATAGCAAGGAATTTTTGGCACGCACGTGGAATTAAATACACGCAGCATACTGACCAGTTTTCGTATAATCAGTATGCTGTGTCTTTATTCAGCAAAAGCAATTGTTAATTTGTTGGTAATCCTGCTTTAAGTGCTGCAATCAACCCTTGATTTGCTGTTTGCTTGATATGAACGTTTACAGAAGTATCCGAACTATAGAATGGTGGCAGTCCATCTGCAAACGCATCCAATTCCGCTTGTGTTGCCCGTTCTATGCCATATTGGAATTGTGTTCTGTCTGCTGGGATTGCACCTTCCATTGTAGAACCGAAAGCACCGAAATCTGCGACACCTTTAGGATTGATTTCTAGTCCCTTGGCATAAATGAATGTGCCGTACTTAGGATGGCCTAAATACCGTATTGCATTCGGCACACCTTTTAATTGTAGGTTATATCTGAGCTGGGCGTATCCACGAGTTGCCAACATGAACGGTGTCTGGATTTGCGATTTTGCTTGATTTCCTGGAGTGACCATAATCAGATTTCCGAAACTATCAAGTTGTGCCACCGCGTTACCGTCTCCGCCATTTGCAATATCTTGCTGTGCAGCTGTAATAAGATATGGCGCAAGCCCTGCATCTGGATTGTTTGGTGATGGTGCTGTGTAGTCAAGTGCATACGGATAAGCAGCCTTTAACGCCTGGTAAATTGGACTTGACGTCGGTAATGTTTTTGGGTTGACCAGTTGGTTTTCTGGTAAATCGTTGTTGATTCTGCCTGAAACTGCTCCTAATGTTGCTTCAAAAGCTGTAGATGTTAGCGCGTATGTCTGATCCTCGATAGCTGTTTGGCTCCCGAAAACAGGTGAAACTGGGGCGCCAGATGCAGCACGCGAGAACTTAGCAGTAGAACCTATTACTGCGGGATAAGAAATACTATTTTTTGCGATCGCTTGCATGTTTGTACCTTTAAGTGATGGGAATGATGCTGTTTTATCGAAATTGATTCCGGCATACGTATCAAGGGCTGACACAACGGTATTCGAGAATCCAGCTTGCAAGATAGAACCTGTACACATGAGGCATGGATCAAGTGATGTTACCAAAACAATATTTTGAGGTGCGGGTAGATTAAGTCGCTGTCTATTTTCAAAATACCAGTCAATCATTTGGCGCTCGCCGTGAGCAGTTGGATCGAAAACTAAATTATTTTTGACCACGTTATTGTGTTCTGTATAAAGTACATTTCCGTTAGTGTCCATAAGCACGCCACCAACGCTAAAAGTCCCTTGATCAGAAGCGTGAAGTACTTGATGTGCAGCTTCGTGTACAGCTTCTTGTACTCCATGAATCGCTGTGGGTTCAGCGTTTGCTCGCTCATTGTGTAATGCATTTCCCAATACAACGCTACCTGCTAAAATAGATACCGTCGCTAAAATTGCCCCTTTTTTCCATGTAAACTTCATTAAAAATCACTCCTATTTTATTTTTAAGGATCAAATTCGTAATGGGCCCCGTTTCCTGCGAAAAAGAATAATGATTGTAAGAATAGTTACTCAAATTTGAGTGGATAAGCGCTTATCTCTAACTCCATTCTCCAAATAGTAAGCGTTTTCGCAAGTGAATTGTATCATGTCTGGAATGAAATGTAAAACACTTTTTATCAAAAAGATAAAAAGAAATGGAATATTTTAAAGAAATTGATGAATAAAAAAGTTTTAAAACTGTTCTGTAAGAAGAGGTTATAGGATGTATGGATGAAAATTAAAGAAAAGTATAAAAAAGGAAATAAATGATTGATCATATTTTTGGATATTTGTCAATGAACATTTGTATGATTTGTGGTGAATTGTGAGCATTAATGTGACTAAAATGTGTCTTTTTGCACAAAAATAAATATTTTTTTATCGATAAATGGTGAAAAAAATTACATCTATGCTATTATTGAAATGTAAGCAGGAATTAGATGATTTATCAGTCACTCTTTTTACATTTCATTGCCCCATCCTATATAACACGGTGAAATATAATAAGACTGAATAAATCCTATAGTGTACAATTTGAATTCGCCTGCGCCTAACTTCAAAATTTAAGTGATATAACCACGCAACAAAAACTCCGCAACACCTCTCCAACAAATACATGAAAGAGCCCCCCAAACTCACTCATGTCCCCATATGAAATACCGATTAAATAAGAAAATAGCGGCATGAAATTGATATTGTCATGGCAATTCTTGATAAGCCATGACACTGACATTTTCGCGGTAACTCCCTTAGGCAACACTACTTATTATGAGCAGTGTTGCTTATTTTTGTGCGCCCAGCATGCGCAAATGCTAGGTGGTGAAAGTCCACTACAGGCTTGGCAGTAGGAACTGTTAGCTCA
>NZ_CAUYTL010000015.1:0-63087 GCF_963575615.1 Listeria rocourtiae subsp. hofi
AAATGATGCATCATACTTTGCCACAGCAAAACACCCCAAACGTTAGATTTTTGGTCTAACTTTTGGGGTGCACATCAGAATTAGGCTTTTCACATTAATTACCTCACTTAGTACTCAATTTAACTTTTAGATACCTTCTTCTTAGCTCTTCTCTTATTGGAAAAATATCTTCCTATGACCAGTATAAGAAAAAAAGCTATCAACCATATTTTATTGCTAATAGTTAAAGGATTCTCTTGGAAGAACAGTGAGAGTATTAATAAAATCAAAAACATTCCACCAAATATTCCCAAATTTTCATCTATGCTTTTTTTCATAATCAGTGTCTACCTCCCAACTAGATTTTATTGTAATCCGGCGTGACTTAAAAAGCCTCCAGTCACGTAATTATAATCAAACCAGATACCATTTTTAAAATTCTTCAAGCCAGCAGCTACACCAGCAGCCGCAAGTGCAGACGCAACAACTTTAGACGAAACATTAACAGAGCTAATCGTAAATCCTATCGCTAAAGCCGCTTTCAAAGAACTAGCTTTAATTTTAATACGTGCATAGTTCCAATGGAAGGTAACAGAGTTTACTCCTGCACCCCGTAGTAAAATCGGAGTTAACACTGTTTCGTGTCCGGTTGGATCTATTGCAGAAGCTACTTCCGAGCCATCCTGCTTAATGCCAGCTAATTCAATATTAGTTTGCTTAACATACTCTTCAACCAATGCCACTTTCTCAGCTGGAAATATATTTGCTATAGTGCTATCTACTACAAATTGCTTAGTGTTTATATCAAAAGAAATATAATTGTTAGCCGCTAATATATCTGCATCTGTTAATATTCCAACAGACAGCGCACTTACCTTCGTATTATTGTTGATTTCATCAGCATTTACAACAATAGCAGGTGCTAAAGATGCAAAAACTAACGATGTTGCTATAAGTGGTGTCACTAATTTTACTGTATTTTTATTCATGTATTCTCCCTCTTTCTCTCTTTTGGAACCACTAATAAATAATATACAAAACATTTCTTGAATTCCTTGTGCCAATTGTATATTCATGTTCTAGTAATGTCTATGCTAAACCGTTCTATTTATATACAAATTTTAGAAAAAAAGGGAGATTGTCAAAGAAAAGGCACATTCCCGATAAATTACGTCTTTTTTACACGCTTTAATTCTAGTGAATCCAACTTACTTTGAGTTTGGGCAATAAGGAGATTTGTCGCGTTTTAAATCTAAATTGCACTTTTTTTGCACATTCACAAACAAATTTGCGTACAAAAAAGCCTCGACAGACATGATATCCGTTGAGGCTCTAAGATGGGGTGTGAGGGTTTCGAACCCCCCGACCCGCTGATTAAGAGTTAAATTTTAGAATTATTATGGATTCAAATGTTGTTATGAGTGGAGTTTGATTGTGAAAATTGATGGATTTTAGGGTTAGTTTTATAGGTTTAGGAATTTTTGAGTACCTAATACAGAATGCTCACGATTTAAAACTCTACAATGGCAAACTCCTCAGTTTGGACATATTTCTCAATAATTTTTCTCGATTTACAGAAATATAATTGATATCCATACCTTCATTTCCTTCCTCATTATGAGTTAAGGTCATTATACCCTGCTCGGTAATGAAATCAAACTTGAGACTCCCTTTATTCGTCTTAGCGTTGACTGTCTGTTCAAGAACAACTGTCCCGTCAGACTTTTTTTCTCTTGACTCAAGCTTGAGAGCATATTCAAGCTCGTCAGTTCGAATATTTATTAGATATACGTTTTTAGATGCAGTTTTGGAATCTTTTATGATTAAGTAGACATCTTTATATCCAATATTCGTAGAAGTATTATAATTTAACACAGTTCTACATGTTGTTCTTTCCTTAAAGCCCTCTTTCTGAGTAACTCCTTGCAATCTGTAGATAGTCCCTTCATCAACCACACTGTCATCATCATAGCCATAAGCAAGATATATATCTTGAATATCCCCAGTTGCTATTAAACTAATATCAAGTATCGGTTTATAGGCATAAATAGTTTCTTCAAAATCTGATTTAGCTGACGTTCCTGGTCGTGCATTCAGCTCATCAGTAGTAGTTTGTTCAATATGTTCAATTTCAACACCCGTTAACTCGAAATCTGGATTTATAAATCTATCCTCAATAAAGCCCCAAGCTAAGATCGCTATAGCAACAGGTATGCTCCAAGCTATCAACCTAACCATTCCTTTTTTAAACTCTTCACAAATCTTTTTCCAACAGCTTTTTGCGTAGTTATGAATTTTTCCCCATTTCCCGTTCTCACTCATATTAAACTCCTATCAGATAAGCCATTCGCATATTAATTTCTTTGTTTGGTACTCTTAAAAAGTAGCAGTATTCACAGCATATTTTTTCCCAATACTATCTTCTAATCATATCTATAAGGGTTGAGAAGTCCTTTGCAATCCAATACGTATTCTCTCCATCCGTCGATTCTTCAAATTGAAATGAGTCGTCCCAGTAGTAAATTCCTGCAAATTCGCCTTCGCAGATCATCACAATCATGCCCTGTATAAGGGCATCCCCAATGATTATCGAACCTTCCACCATGTCATCTTTTAGTTTTTCCATCCATGTTTCTATACTGGAGGAGCTATTGCCTGTATTTACACCATATAATACATCAATATTGATACTTGAATTTAAGTCTTCTATCCATACTTGGTTTCTTTCCGACTTATCTACTATGCCACCATTGGATGACTCTAGGAAAGCCATATAATCCGATGGCAGGTTGACATCATATCGTTTTCCCATAGCTTTTATATCCTCTGCTTGTGCCTTACCAAATTCTTTTATCACTACAAGTACCCACTATTCATCATTATCTCCATACAATTTATTCAAAAATGTTTGTAAATCCTCAGCAAGCAAAAACATATTATCCATTTCCGAATCAGATTCCATGTCGTGTCGCCAAAAATAAACTTTTTCTTTATACTTGCTCTTCTCTGTTCCTATGCAGATTTCATTTCCAGCAGGATCGTCAGCAATAGAAATGAAGCCATCTGGTATTTCACCCTCCAATATTTCAAATGTCTCACCTAGATCCCCTGATTCTTCTCCAATACCGTAAAATTTATTAACTAAGCTAACGCCTTCATCGTCTGATATTATAAAATTAGATTTTTCAGGGTATCCACCATTAAATTCAAGCAAGAAAGCCTTATATTCTTGTGGTAGGTGTAAACCATGCTTAGATTCAAATGCTTCAATATCCTTACTAGCTATTTTTTTATTTTCACTGTTCATCTTAAACATTATTTCACGCTCCTATTTATTTTTCCATTTACAGCAGATTGTCCACCAATATGCCTAAAATCTTTATGAATTTTCGCTTCAACAAGCTCCATTGTCATCCCATCCTCATGATGGTGCCAAGTATATCCTATAGGTGGCTTACTCAATTCAGGAACAGGTGGTTGCGAATTCTTATCTAATTTGGCTTCAAGATTTGCAGCCCTGAAGTCAGCTTGAGGGTTCTTAGGCGATGCCACCTTAATCGTAACAGGCTCAACATCGGGGTGTCTGTAGTCTTTAAAGTCTGGATAACCATTCGGATATCTAACCGTCTGACCATTTTTGTTGGTATAACTCCATGTGCCTTTACTATCGATAGAAATACTGCCACCTTTTTTAATCCATTTCTCTGGTACTGGGGAGTTCATTGGCTTCGTTGCCATGATTTTCTTACTAATGTTTTTTATTTCTAAATCTTTAGTTGCTTTGATTTTCAAGTCACTTTGTATCTTGCTAAATCTACTTTTTGGAACTTTAATACCTCTGCCTTTCATTGCAACAGCGCCGAGAAGCACTGCCGATATGATAGAAAAACTTTGTGCCTTTGTGATTGGCTCGCCTGTAAGTAAATTGTAGCCTTCCATTGCGGCTAGCATATATTCCGTTTCAAAATCAATATCTGCGTCTTCCACTTCGCGCTTAATTGTACCATCTTTTAAGCCGTCATTGTAGGCAATTGTTGCTTTTGCAGATTCTTGATCTATCACTCCATTCTTGCTTAAAACCCAGTAGCCACCCTCTAATGTCTTCGTGTAATCATCAAAGTTATATGTTTTCTTCGGCTTCTTCTCTGGTACCAAATGATTCAACCAGCCCAGTTGCATCTTGCTGGAATCGTACATGTGTGTCGTTCCGTTGAAAGCTTTCCCAGCTAGGATTTCATTCACGCCCGTCTTCACCTGATACATTCGCGATAAAACATCGTGCATCACATTCGTATGACTATGCTCAAAATCCAGATAGCGTTCTAAAACCTTGATTTCTTCTTTGATTTGCATCATGGATGTTTCCAGCCCCAGCTTCATGCCTATCTGTTGTCCAAGGTTCAAGTTCCCCGTCATCGAATCCATCGCGTGCGTGAAGTCATCCAATAAATTCTCCGACCGCCTGATTTCAGCGTATAACGCGTCCAATTTATCCGAATCCAGTCGCGAGTCAAAGGAATCATCCACCTGCGATTCAAAGTCCTGCACATACTTCTTCAAAATCCGATCTGCTTCACTCAAGCATTCAACAGTCGTGTCTACGATGGGATAATGTATCGTTTCATAATAGCTTTTCGCGCTATAGACAAACTCACCTTGGATTTCACCATCTGCCACTAATTTCGCGACGGCTTTTCGATAATCTCGCAATGCATCCCGTAACCGTTTACTTTCCCGCAAAAACTGTTCCACAAAATAACGTACTTCGCCAATCTCAATCCGTGGCATGCGTCCCAGCCTCCTTCGATGCAAATTTGGCTCGTTGGTAGGCTCGACGCGATTCCTGTAAAGCATCATCCATAGTATACATCTGTTTTTTCCGTTTCCGCCATTCTTCCGTCATGGTTTCTTCGACCAATCCTAATCGCTGTCGTGACTGGTTCCCCTGCCACGCGTCCTGAAAAGTATGTAACACATTTTCTTGTGCCCGTTTCGCTTTCGAAAACAATTGCTCCAACTCTTCAAACTGTCGCTCTTTCTTGATTTGCTCTTTCCAAGCGTCTTCTTCCCGTTGTCTTGGTTGCATTGCTATGTATCCCCCTGACCTATTTTTTACTTCCCACCCATTCGATTCCTTTATGTAGCATATCGCCCAGCGCTTTTTCTGAGGCTACAAATGCTTTTTCCACATTTTTCAAATTGGCTGTATCTTTTTGGAACGCCGCGGGAGCAGATGCCGTCATTTGCGCAAACTCCATCGCGCCTTCTACTAGTTGCCGCGCGCTACCTGTGGAATACGAGACGCTTGGCTTTGGTTGTAGCTTTAAATTATTCGTCGTGGCTTGGATTGCACTAGCGTGTTCTGCTAATCGACCACTTGGTAACTGTATTTTCTTTGCCACTTGCTGCTCATTCCTTCCTTATTTTAGTGCTATTGGAAATATTATACCATATATTAATGATTAAAAATCCTAAGACATATCAAAAAATTTGGTATTATTAGCATGCTCCATGTATATAAACCGATTTTTAAACGTTACCTTCATTTTTCTAGTTAACATCAAAAAAGCCATTGAACTGCCTGCAGTCAAAGAATTTCAAAGGCTTTAATAAATTAGTTTTTTTCTCTATTGCCTAACCTCTTTACCGCCTTTCTCTTCACTAATAGGATACGATCCAGTTTCACAAAAACAGCGCAGAATAAAGAAAAAAATATTAAAACCAAGGCAGAAGCCGAACATTTGCAAAGTTATTACAAACAGCAGTATTTCCAAAATAACTTCGTGACGAATTTGAAAGTGACGTTTGACCAGATCGGTGATAAATATTTCGCGAACTATACTGTAGATCAGAAACTTACTTATGTAAGGTCTCAAAAAGGATACTATAATCATAGAATTATGCCTCACTTTACAGGGAGCATAATTGCGAAATTAGAAAAGAAAGACTGTATACAATTCAGATATAAACTACTAAATGAGGGTGAGAAGACACGTTTATCTAATAATAGTATCAATAAGCACATGATTTTGCTGAAAAAACTGTTTGATGTCGCTATTGATGATAACCTTATTATTAGGAATCCTTGTACGGGGATTAAGAAGTTGAAAGTCGTGAAACAAAAAATGAAATTCTGGACTACTGCGGAATTCAAGACTTTTATTGATGCTATCGATAAAAAGGATCACGTTGATAAAGTATTCTTTACGACGGCTTATCTAACTGGGATGCGCGCTGGAGAAATGTTGGCATTGAAGTGGGAGGATACTGATTTTAGACGAAATGAGATTCATGTTTCTAGAACTATGTCTCGTGTGGGCGGTGAGAATATTGTCACCACGCCAAAAAGCACTAATAGTAACCGCTACATTACTATTAATGCAAAATTAGCGGAGATGCTTAAGGACTGGAAAGAACGTCAGGAAGCTTTATTGAAATCCTATTTGATAACCGATTTGAAAGATATTACTATTTTTCAGTACAGTATTAATACGCCTATACGTGAATGTTTTGGGACGAAAAAGATTACAAAAATTTGTAAAGTTGCTGGACTGACACCTATCAGACTGCATGATTTTCGGCATTCGCATGTTGCATTATTAATTGATAACCACGAGGAAATAACTGCGATAAAAGAGCGCATGGGACATGCTAGCATTACTACAACAATTGATACCCATGGACATCTATTCCCAAATAAACAAAAAAGTATGAGTGATAAATTTGATAACATCTTCTGAACCCGTAGTATTCAAATCTACACAAAAAACTTTATCCACTGCTCTTAATAGCTATCAATTACTAAAATAACATGTTAAAGGAATATTATAAGTATCCGTTAAATACGCATCCGTCGATAGAATTATTTGATTCATAGAGTCTGTCATCTTGGATTTAGATACTCCTGGCTGAACAATCGATATTTTAAAATCTGTTTCAAACCCTGATTTGACCATTTTTTTCAACATATGCAAGATCTGTAAATCACCTTTTTCAAAACGAGTTGCGCTATCATTTTCAAGTCGCATATTTTCCCTTAGTATCATCCGCTGAACAAGCTCTAATATATTATCATTCCACATGATAGATTTTTGAGCTTGCCCACATACCTCATATAAATCATTAACCCTTGCTCCAGCAAGAGCTCTACCAGAATACTTACAGTGGTATAAATGAAAAGATACTCTCCGTAGCTCCTCATCAATTTTAATTGAAACAATATCTGCAATCTCTCCCGATCCATCGTCATCAAATATCACATCCGATGATTGATCTACAATATTATGTATTGTAGCATATTGAATTGAATCTGATTTTCTTCCCTTCCCTTGAGATTCCGATTTAATATTAACTCCTAATGCATCCCAATCAATTGAATGTATAATATTTGCAGATAATTTAAGTTCTTTCTTAGGTTTAATTACAGTCTTTAGATTTTCTTGCACAACAACAACGGTTCCATCTGCCTGTATAAAGGATATTTCTGGCGAATTTTTATAAAGGTACTCTGACATACTAATGGTTTGATTTCTTAGCTTCACTTTCAATTCTTCGCCCTTTATCTGTTTGAAACAATACTTATTGCCATCTATAATCTGCTCAAAAGCAAACTCCCTAGCATTTATCCAAAAATCAAATTGTATTTTCCCATTTATGAGCTTGGGGTTGCTTACAACTGTTTGAAAAAAAGGAAATAATTTATCCTCTTTAGCAAGATACAGCTGCTTAGCATATGAATTCGATATCTCTAGTACTTCGGGTAATGATATTTTATAGGGAACTCCTTCAGGGAATTCTTCAATGCCTTCTAAAGTAAGCGAATTGTCTAATACTGTACTCGTATCAATGCTATCATCTAATACTTTTTCACTTATTTTTTTGCACCATTCTGTCCAAAAGCTAATTCGCTCTACCCATCGCATCCAGACCTTCCCTTTATAAGAACAGCCCACACTGATGCGTTTTCCATCTTGATAGCCATAGCCAAAGATATTGGATTTAGTTGAACTTGATACCACTGCTTCATTTATTCCAGACTTAATATCTGTACCTACGAACATTCTAAAGATAATTTGACCATTCGGAACTTGCCTTAACCCCAAAGTAGCAATCAGTAATCTATTAATCCCTTCTAGGATACGCCATACCGAATCACCTTTGATGTCTACAGCCTGAGGAAACATTTTACCAACAAGGCGGTTTCCCTTTCCAGAATCGGTTTCATTTATATGAACAACCCCATTGACTTTATCAAAGAATACAACGAAGAAATCATAATCATATTCCACTAAATCCTTTTGCTCCGACCAAACTACTTTCTTTTCAATAGGCTCGATAAATATATACACTGAATCCTCTTTATTAATGAATCGTGTGGTCGTTTCAGGATCTAAAACTTGTTTCCAACCGTCTTCAAAAATCGCCTTGGATTCATTTTTAAACATTCGCGTACTTATCTTCATTTTTATTTGTGATAAATCTATATCTTCAACATGGCCTTTTTCAAACCTGTTTACGAACTCCCCAAGTTCAACTTCTTTATCCACAGCTTGATTTGAATGAATATTAAGCAGTCTATTCCAATCAGAATCTTGACGGTATAATTCTTCAACAGATTCTTTCAAATCATCTAGTGCAACATTAGTAACGAGTTTTGCATTCCCTAATTTATTATTGCTAGTTCTGGCAAATCGCCCAATGAACTGCAATGTAACTGGTAATGATTTGTATTTATCATGAATTGCAGCAATCTTAAGCGTTGGAATATCTATACCTTCACCAAACATGTTAACGCATACAACAATCCGTGAACTACCATCCTTAACTTTCTTTAGATTTTCATTGCTCTGAACTCTTGGAATACCTGTATGAATTAATACAGGATTAAATTCTTTATACTTAGAATATATACCTTCAAACAATTCATCTGCACGCTTACGACTATTTGCTCTAGCTAAAAGTATATGCTCATAGCCAAGATTAATATCTTCTCTCAAACAGTCCACTGCTACTTTCGCAATAGCCTTATCTGATTTATGCTCATCGAATTCCTGTATAGGATAAAAGTCAATCGGCTTAAAATATTGGGATTCTTGAGCTAAGCCTAAACTATAGTTGAAAATAATTTTACCATCAATTTTTTTACCATCATTTCTAAAAGGGGTTGCTGTGAATTGTAGAATTTTTTTCTCTAAAAACTTTTCTCTAACAGTCCTCCAATCGGGAGCTCCAAGATGATGGGCCTCATCAAATATCACAACTTCTACTTTTTCGGACAATTGGCTCAATAAATTGGTAGGTAAATTCTTAATCATCCCTGGAGTTGAAACAATGATATTTGCCTTATCAAACGCATCAGAAAGAATACTCTCATCCTTATTATCTACTTTCGCTTTATAAAGTAAAGTTGTTGGAAATATGACTTCGTCTGATATCATTCCCAATTCAGACAGAATGCCAAATCGACTAGCCCCTTCAAAAATTTGTTCACGTAAAAGATTGGACGGAACAATAATCAATGTTGAACATATTCTCTCTGAAATAATGGTAGTATACATCGTTTCAGATTTCCCTGTTCCAGTAGGCAGAACAATTGTAGCAGGTGCGGTTGATGTAGCCCAATGCGCTCTTATTGAGGATAGCGCGCCAAATTGGGGCATCCGTAGTCCAATCTCTTCTTTACTCCGAGAAACTTTTTCTTGATACCCCTTTTTCCAACTCTCCAAAATATGTTCTTTGCTAAACAAGACGCCGCTTTCATCAGCACACACACTCAATTTATTTCCATTTCCAATCTTTGAGTTTAAAATTTTATATTTTTGCATTTTTCTCCCTCCTCCTGTTATGTTGTTATTTCGTTCCTTTCATTGATAACAGTATAACAGATATTAGCATATAACTTCCAAATTTTTGCCATAAATAGAAAGGATAACATTACACTCTTAGTAGCTATTAAGGTAGCATTTCAGGAATGTTAAATCCATTACGTGTTAGTTAAACCATATACTATTGCTTCCTTAAGTTCATTTAAATTTTTTTCATAAGGATTTTTCAGGATTTCCACAAACAAATTCACGCACAAAAAAGCCCCAACAGACGTGAAATCCGTTAAGGCTCTGAGATGGGTTGTGAGGGTTTCGAACCCCCGACCCGCTGATTAAGAGTCAGCTGCTCTACCAACTGAGCTAACAACCCGTGTGATAAAGAGTTTTACCGACAAGACTTATTCTAGCACTTTCGACCTCGATTGGCAAACATTTCACACACAGCAGGAAGGGCCTTATTTGACAGGCCCCTTCCTTTTCCATTATTCTACAATCTGATTAAAATACTGATCATTTATCTCTCGTATCCGCTTTAAATCGCATTTTGGTTCGCGGTCGTATGTTAGTAAGCCGTTGATCTCGACTTCTACATCGGTTAGTTGCGTGTAGCAGTAGCCATGAAGGACTTTTGATCTATAAACAGCGCGCATCACCCGGCTGTAATCGGCGACGAATTCTTCTGCATTTTTCACAGATGTGTAGCCCCAGCCGCTTTGGTCGCCTGTTTGAAAGCCGATGCCTCCGAATTCTGTTAGTAAAATTGGCGCGCCTTGGTGTTCGAATCCTGCTGCGTATATTGCGCGCAACGTGGATTGGGATTTTAGAATGGTGTCTTTATCGTGGATACTTTCGCTAAAATCGGCGTATTTCTGTGATTCATCTTCGCGACCGTGTGAATAATTATGCACCGCGCAAATATCTGTTTCGGTCATTTCCCAACCATCGTTGGAGATTACCGGGCGGGTCTTATCCAAAGAATGAATAAGATGATACATCGCCTGAGTATGATGCTGTTGTTCGCGGTTGCTATGAATGTTTGGTACGCCCCAACTTTCATTGATTGGAACCCAAGTCACAATGCTCGGATGGTTATAATCACGCTCGATAATTTCTAGCCATTCACGGGTTAGTCGAGTCGCAGCTTCCTCGGTATAAACTGGAGCCGCCGCACATTCACCCCAAACGAGATAGCCCAGTGTGTCTGCCCAATATAAGAAACGTGGATCTTCTACTTTTTGATGTTTGCGACAACCGTTGAACCCCATTTCTTTCGCCAACTCGATATCACGACGTAATGCTTCATCAGATGGCGCCGTCAGCAAGCCTTCACGCCAGTAGCCCTGATCGAGCACCAACTTTTGGTAGTATGGGCGGTTATTCAAATAAACCATACCAGCCTCCGTGTGCACCTTGCGCATTCCGAAATACGAAGAAACGTGATCGTACAACACTAAATCATCCTCTAGAAAAAATTCAATCTGGAAAAGATTCGGGTTTTCCGGCGTCCAATTCCAGCCATCATTATGATTCGGTGAGCGGAAAATCTGCTTTTGATAAATCGCCACATCGCGCTGCATGTGATTTTGCGTCAACGTCACTACATCTTTCGCAATCAGGGTTTCGCCAAAATGAATTGCATATCGTAAGCGCTTACCAACTGCGCCGCCTGCAAAAATCAAATCGAGTTCCACCATGCCAGTATCCACATTCGGCGTCATACGTAGCTTTTCAATATGTACCGCATCCACGATTTCCAGCCAAACCGTCTGCCAAATTCCCGTTGTGTTCGTGTACCAAATCGAATCCGGTTCTGGCGTCCAACTCTGCTTCCCACGCGGAATTGTCTCGTCTTTTTGCAGATCAAATACCCGCACAACTAGCGTCACGGCCCCACCACTGACAACAAACGGCGTAATGTCCAGCGTAAACGAAGTATGCCCGCCATCATGTTCGCCGACCTTTTGCCCGTTCACAAAAATACTTGCCGTATAATCTACCGCACCAAAGTGCAACTTCACTTCCTTATTATCAGCCAAATCCGCCAACTCAAATTCCCGCTTATACCACACAATCTCATGATGCGCCTGATCATCAATTCCGCTAAGCTCCGTCTGATACGCAAATGGCACAATAATTCGCTTCTCAAACTCCCGCTCTCCATGGAACCAACCTTCACGCAATCCAACATCCCCATCATCAAAAGCAAATTCCCATTTCCCATTCAAATTCATCCAGTTTTCTCTCACAAATTGCGGTCGTGGATATTCTTCTCTCAACATTCCCATCGCTCCTCCTTATAAAAAAACGCTTACAATAAACTCTATAGTTAATTAAAATAGAAAGCCATCTTAAATGCATTATACATAATAGATAACCATAATGTCAAACAAAATAATATTAGATTAACCAAAAAGTAAACAATTAATGTATTGCTTTTCACAAAAAAATGTTCTATGCTCAAATAAACAACTAAAAGGAGGACAATCCAATGAAGTTCCCAACCATCCAAACCACTCGGCTCACATTACGTCAAATAACTCTTGAAGATTCCAGCGCTATTTTCTCCTTGCGATCGAATCCAGAAGTTGCCGTTTTTCAAGACCGCCCCTTACAACAAAACATCAAGCAAGCATCCACATTTATTGATAAAATAAACACTGGTATAGAAAGCAACACGTGGGTTTTCTGGGGAATCACGCTACAAGAAACCGACGAACTTATCGGAACAGTATGCCTATGGAATTTTTCAGAAGGGAACACACGCGCAGACTTAGGTTACGAACTTTTACCATCATTTCAAGGTTCTGGTTACATGCTTGAAGCGCTAAAACCAGTGCTCAAATACGGTTTCGCAGCACTTCCACTACAACAAATTGACGGCGTGACTCATACAAAAAACCAACGCTCCATCCAACTCCTCAAAAAACTAGAATTCACTTTAAATCCAGATTTCGCAGATGGAGATGAAACTATGTACACATTAAAAAAGAGAAGTTAGGCGCAAATACCTAACTTCTCTTCCTATTTTGCTGAGGCTCTTATGAGGCATCACTTGCCGATTTAGAGCCTCAGTATGCATGAGAACGCAGTGAACATGTAATCCATGCTCCGCGTCTCCGAAATCTAGCCTCTAGAGCCAGCCTCTCGGAATTTTCGTGGCCTCCGCAAAAACCAAATACGGGTTTTCACTTCGCCCCCTAACAAATTCTGTCGAGGCTAGCGGGCTCTTTCAGCTTTGTTGTGGTTCTTAGAAAGCGTACTTTGCTTTTTTAGAACCTCAATATGCATGAGAGCGCAGTGAGCATGTAGTCCATTTTATAAGCGCCAAACACTCTTAACAACATGTGTCTGCGAACGATCCGGACCTACTGAGAACATTGAAACTTGAACACCGGTTAGTTGAGCAATGCGCTCCATATAATGACGCGCATTCGCTGGTAAATCATCCAACGATTTCACATTTGTAATATCTTCTGTCCAGCCGTCCAACTCTTCATAAACTGGCTTACAACGAGCTAATTCTTTCAAACTCGCTGGGAATTCTTCGACCACTTTACCGTCTAATTCGTATGCAACACAGACTTGTAACTTCTCAATCCCAGTCAATACGTCTAGAAGCGTCAACGAAAGATCTGTCAAACCACTCACACGGCGAGCATGGCGAACAACAACACTGTCGAACCAACCAACACGGCGCGGGCGACCAGTCGTCGTTCCATATTCACGACCAACTTCACGAATTGTATTCCCAATTTCATTATCAAGCTCTGTCGGGAACGGCCCATCACCAACACGTGTCGTATAAGCTTTTGCAACACCGACAACGTGATTAATTTTAGAAGGTCCAACACCGCTACCAATCGTCACACCACCAGCAATCGGGTTACTCGACGTTACGAATGGGTATGTACCTTGGTCGATATCCAGCATAACCCCTTGTGCCCCCTCAAAAAGAACACGTTTACCATCATCCAGCGCATCATTTAACACAACCGATGTATCACAAACATACTGCTTAAACTGCTGACCATATTCGTAATACTCATCTAAAATATCCTCTATTTTAAAGCCTTCCAACTCATAGAAGCGCTCCAATAAACGGTTTTTCTCTTGTAAGTTATGCTCTAATTTCTCTTTAAATGTCTCTCTATCCAAAAGATCCGCGATACGAATACCAACACGAGCGGCTTTATCCATGTAAGCTGGGCCGATTCCTTTTTTAGTCGTACCGATTTTGTTAGCGCCTTTACGTTCTTCATCGGCTTCATCAATACGAATATGGTACGGTAAAATTACGTGCGCACGGTTCGAAATACGCAAATTCCCTGTATCAACGCCTTTATCATGCAAGTAGGCAAGCTCTGTCACAAGCGCTTTCGGATCAACAACCATTCCGTTTCCAATCACACTAATTTTCTCTTTGTAAAAAATACCGGATGGGATTAAGTGCAATTTGTATGTTTCTCCATCAAATTTAATCGTGTGACCTGCATTATTACCGCCTTGGTAACGTGCAATAGCTTCCGCATTCTCGGAAAGAAAATCTGTAATCTTTCCTTTTCCTTCATCGCCCCACTGTGTTCCTACAACAACAACTGAAGACATCTAAACACCTCATTTAATTGGTCTTTTAAGCTCGATTTCGCAAGCTTTTTCCACTCTCAATTGTACCGTTTGTCCTGGCAATAGTCAATGAATTATCGAACGTTTTCGAAATGGAATACAAAAATCGTTCGTCTATACATAAAATAAGACGCACACAACAAAAACGTAAGATAAATTGCATAATGTGTCATGTGAATCGAGGGTTTCATACTTGAAAGTTCGGTAAGATAGGTTTAAGAGCTATCTGTGAACGAAAGCTCAATCTTTTTTAGGAGTTGGAATTAACATGAAAAAATTTTTACTAATAGGAATGGTTCTGGGTGGGCTTTTATTAGTCTTGTCTGGTTGTATTTTCGATAAAGCGAAGGGCTTGATTCTGTATGGGAGTAAAGATCAGGTGACAAATACGATTGCCAGCAATAAGAAAGATATAGATTCTTCTACTATTTTTGCCGCAAAACAAGATGGTGAAGACGATAATTTAACGATTTTCTTGAAAGAGACGGATGCTAAATCGATGCAAAAACAGCAGGCTTTCACGAAAGTCGTTAACTCGGATAAAACAGAGGTGTTGAAGGAACTTCCAGCTACAAAGGGAAAAATGATATTGCTTGCGAAGGATAACGCGACAGAAATCTCGATTGGAGCGAAGAAGCAGGCGCTCACATATGGCGGAAATATAACACTTGGTGACGCGCGAACTTATGCTAAGAATATTGTGATTGTTCCAGATAATCTGTGGGAGAGCGTCGATGCCAAGCCAGAAAGTGTCGCAACTGTCATGACAAAAAAAGATGCTGCGGATTACCTAACCAATTTTCAAGATGTTGACAAAGCCCAACTCGCCGATTTAAAATCATAGCAAAAAAGAGATTATCATCACATTTTATGGCGATAATCTCTTTTTTAGCCTTCTATCTCTTTTTGACGATATTTCGGTAGTTTTCGTAAAACTTGTTCATAACCATGTGCCAACAGTTTTGCCAGAAATTCCGGATTATTCTCCTCATCCAGTAATATAGATACCCAGTGAGATTTATTCATATAGTAACCCGGGATAATGGCTGGATTTTCTGAGCGCAAAACTTCTCCTTGATTCGGTTCCACTTTTACCGTTAGAATATCGCGACCTTCTTTATTTGTCCCCAGCATCGCAAACATTTTTTCGCCAACAAAAAAGCGATCCGCGCCCCATTCTCCTTTGTAATCATGTGTCGCACCCTTCAAGCTAAGTGCCGCATCATGAATCGCTTGAAATTTCGTCACTTCACACACCTCCTTATGCCTACAATATAGGGCAATTCACATCACATGCCTACTTGATTTCGAATCACGATTTCTCGGCAAAACTTAAACAATTCTGGAATCGCATCATCATCCTTAAATTTAACCTTCACGCAACCCTTCCCAAATTTCGCATCCGGCAAGCGCTCCTTCATCTCCAAAACTAACTCAAAATCTAGCGTATGAACCGAAAAATGAGTCTTTGCATTTGAAAACGCGATATATTGCTTACCAAATTTAAATGTCGGAATCTGATACGAAATTTTCTCCTCAAAATCCGGATAATTTTCGCGCATAAATGAAACGAACGTCATCGTCCATTTTCGTTGCTCATCCGTCTCTAAATCCGCCATATATTGATCCACCGTTTCAGCCATTTGAATCCCTCCAAATCATAATTATGCTTAGTAACTTCATGTAAATTATAGCTCACATTGACGAAAGACAAAAATAAACCACCTAACACTCACTTTTTGATGGAGGAATTAGATGGCTTATTTTCTATAGCCGATGCTATCGTTCGCAACAGCGCTACTGAGAACCATTTTCGCGTATGATCCTCTTTTCATCATTAGTATAACAAATTAAAATTCTTTTTTCAATTGCTCTCTACAGGCAGATCAGAATCGCATTGCTTTATTCTTTTTTGTCCTTATTAAAAGCATCGTACTGCTTCTGCATTTCCGTCATCACGGTCTTCATACCTGCATCATTCAATTTCTTCTTGAACTTCGGCATATAAGTATCTGGATCTACCGTCCCTGTCAGGAGCGCTGGCCCGAACTCATTACATACGTTTGTAATCGCAGCGATTTCTGTGCGGACATTTTTCGAATCGAAGTAGAAACCTAGTCCTGGTGATGCTTTTGACTCATCGTTAAACTCCTTGAATTTCTCCCATTTATCTTTTGGCTCATCAGAATAGCGCTTCAAAATGAAATGATTTCCAAGTGCATATGTTGGCATCGAATAATTCTCTACGCGTGCTGGCAAGTCTTCAATACTGCCATCTGCAAGCTCTTTGTAATGCGTTCCTTCAATTCCTTTGTCGACTAAATTACGCAAATACGGATCAGTATTCAGCAAATTCAAAAATTCCACAGACTCTTTCGGATGCTTCGAGGTTACAGATACCGCTTGAATTGCTCCGGTCACAGAACTATTTTTAATAATCGGCGTTTTCATAATCGGCTGTGTTACCACTTTATATTGACCATTCGTTTGCTTATCCCAAATCGATTCCGCGTACGGTTGATATTTCTCAATACGCACGAACCAGTTTTCCTTCTCATAAGACCACGGATCTGTTGATGTCGCAATATCCTTACTTACATATCCATCCTTATAAAAACCATGCAAATCTTTCAAAATAGCAATCGTTTCCGGTTGCTCATAAAAATTTACCACTTTGCCTGTATCATTGTATTCATCAACTGCAAATGGAAGCGGAACCGCAGAATCAATCAGATAATCAAATGGCGTCACTGGTTTAAAATCTTTATTCCCACCAATCGGCGTAATATTCGGCTCATTTTCCTTAATTGTTTTCAAAAGCGGGCCTAAATCAGCAAACGAATTCACTTTCGAAACATCCATTTTGTATTTGTCCACCAAATCTTTATTGAAAACATACACTTGTTGCTCACCGATTTCTTTGTTGGAAGGCACACCGTAAACTTTACCATCCATTGTCACGCCTTTCCAAAGTTCGTCATTCAACTCGGCTTTCATCTTTTTACCCTCTTTATCAAGATACTGCGAAATATCCATAAACGCACCTTTTTGCGAGTACGTCACAAACTCTCCTGCAGCCGTGTAAGCGATATCAAAATTTTCACCTGAATTAATCATCGTCTGCATTCTACCACCGTAGTCGCCCCAGTCGATTTGCGTCATATCAACGCCAAACCCGAGCTTCTCTTGCGTATATTTATTCACCTCTTTCATTACCTTATCATGATCCTTTTGAGGCGTTCCAATCATATACCATTTCAGCGTAACCTCACTATCCCCACTCGCCGATTTATCACTACCACAGGCTGCCATCACCAACATAATCGCACTCAAAATCATAACTAAAAACAATTTCTTCTTCATCAAAAGTCCTCCCCGTTTATAATGTTTTAACGTAAAACCAGCCTTGCATCGCCGAACCTCAGCGGGCTTAGAAATGGTTATATGCTAGGCAAAGACGAGTACCGGAGCGGAATGTACGATCTGTACATGAGCACCGGAACGCGGAATCTTTAACGACGCAGATGACCGTTTCTAAGCTCGCTGGGCTATTCTTTGACGCCGCCGATTGTGAGTCCACTAATAAAATATTTCTGGAAAAATGGATACGTAATCGCGATTGGCACAGTCGAAATAACAACCATCGCCATCTTTGCGCCGTCTTGTGGAATCCCGGAGAAGGCTCCTGATGTAAACGCGATATCAGCATTTTGACGCATGAATTCTAGATTATTCTCGATTTTCATCAACAAAGATTGGAGCGGAACAAGTTGTGGATTGTCGATGTAAAGTGAAGCGTTAAACCAGTCATTCCAATATCCTAAAGTACTGAATAAAGCGATTGTTGCAATGCCCGGTAACGATAAAGGTAATACAATCTTCAACAAAATTCGTAACTCACTCGCGCCTTCGATTCGCGCTGCTTCTAATATTGGCTCTGGGATTGAGCGAATAAAAAAGGTACGCATAATCATGATGTAAAACGCATTCATTGCTAATGGCAAAATAAGCGCCCAGATTGAATTTTTCAATTGTAGTACTTGAGTCATAACGATATATGCTGGTACCATTCCGCCACTAAATAACATGGTGAAAAAAGCGAAAAATGTGAATTGCTTCCGGTACGCGAATTGTTTGCGGGAAATCGCGTACGAATATAACGCAATCATTGATACGCTGAATATCGTCCCAACTACTGTCACGACAATAGTCACTCCGTAAGATTGAAGTAGCTGCCCTTTCATATTCCATAGATACTTGTAAGCTTCGGTACTCCACTCACTCGGAATAAGGCGAAAACCATTTGTTGCTAGTGACCCTTGACTACTGAACGAAATAACAATGATATATAGAAATGGAAAGACGCAAAGAATTGCCAGAAATCCAAGTAAAATATTCATTGCCACATTCGTCTTTGTTCCGAAATCCACAACATCAGGCTTTTTACGTTTACCTTTTTTCGGTGGCAAGCGGAGGTCGCCATTAACCTGCTCTAACTGCTCGACTTGTTCAATTTGTTCTGCCAATTAACTCGCCTCCGTTTTTAAAATAGGGCATACTCTGGATCGATCCTCTTCACAATATAATTTGTCAGCATGACGAGGATGAAACCAACAACCGATTGATAAAGACCGGCCGCAGCACTCATACTGATATCCCCAAGCGATGTCAAACCGCGATAAACGTATGTATCAATAACATCCGTCACTGGAAAAAGTGGCCCTGAATTACGTGGAAGTTGATAAAACAAACCGAAATCAGAGTTAAAAATTTTGCCGACGTTTAGAATCGTTAAAATAATAATCAGTGGTGTCAAAGCTGGAATCGTGACATGGCGAATTTGTTGCCATTTGCCAGCACCATCAATCATCGCTGCCTCATAATAATTCCGATCAATACCTGCAATCGCTGCTAAATAGACAATACTTCCGTAGCCTAATCCCTTCCACGTATTCATGAAAATCAATATATACGGCCAATATTTAGGTTCGCTATACCATGAAATCGGATCGCCACCGAAAGAAACAATCAATGAATTAAGTAGTCCGCTATCTTCACTCAAGAAGCTATAAAGGAAGTAGCTTACAACAACCCATGATAAGAAGTATGGAAATAACATCCCAGTTTGGTATACTTTTGCCATGCGTTTGTTCACAAGACTGTTAAAGACAATCGCCAAAGCAACGCCCAAAAGAAGTCCCACGATAATAAAGACTAAGTTATAAAGCACGGTATTCCTCGTAATAATGAAAGCATCATCTGTCCTAAATAAAAACTTGAAATTCTCTAAACCTACCCAGTCACTGTTCATCAGACTCGATATGAAACCGTTTCCATCTACACGGTAATCTTTAAAGGCAATCACAGTTCCAAACATGGGTAAATACGCAAAAATTACAAACCATGCGACCCCCGGCAAAACCATGAATAACCAAATTTTATTCGCGTAGAGTTTTTTGAAGAACTTCTTCAATTCATGTCACCCCGCTTTTGTAAGTGTTTTCAACATCTTAAGTGTACCCTTTTTGAGTGTTAGGCGAATAGTGGGGGAAATATAGATTTATGGACAAAATTAGGATTTAGAGCGAGGTAACATAAAAAAGAAGACAATAATATGCCTTCTCTCCATCTCACGTGTCAATAGCTTTGACTATTTGGAACTTTAATCACTTAACAAATTGCGCGTTTTCGTTTCTTTCCAACGCGATCTTTTTCAATCACTTTTTCGATGTAATCTGTCGCTAATGGGACTTTACATGAAGTATCACCCATATCTACATAAACTTGGCCGATGTTTTTGGCAACAGAGATGGCTTTTTCAAGTAGGGGAGGATAGTACGTTCCAACGCAAATGACAAATTGGTTCATAGTATATTTAACGCTGTTTTTGGCGTTATGAACATTTTTTTCGATATTTTCTAAAAGAGCAAGTACCTCATTTTCGTTTATTTCCTCGTTCGGTGCCAATGATAAGTAATTGGCATAACAGCTCCATCCAGTATCCTCGATTCGTTCTTCGCTGGATGCCATCCATATTTTTGCGAGCTCAGTTGCGTACCGTGTTTCTGCTGCAAGGCTTGCTACAATAGCTTCATTTATGGCGGTGCAATTTGCAGTTTCTGCCCAATTAAGAAGTTCTTCTTTTGTGACTTCTTTTGGATTAATGGTTAATCCCGCTAAATATTGAGCATCGTAGTTTCCTGTCGCGAAAAGCTCACGTGACACGTCTTGATTCACTATTTTTTTGACTAAGTATTTCTTCATATCTCCAATTTTAACACCAAAAATCGGTTCGTTAGCGCCATGTTTACAGAGGGTCTTTTTTGTTTGCTCAGAACCAAGAGATTCGAGCTGTTGCATCACTTCATTTATATTCATACGGTTCTCCTTTTGAACTTTGTTACTTTATAGTATAGCGGATAACCAGTGTATTGTGAAATGAGTTTTAAAATCTATTTTATATACATTCTATACAATCCTACCAAACTCACCTTCCCAGCGTTCCCAGCCCAGTAGCTTCCATCCACGCTCTTCTTCCAGCCACCCCTCTTCTATCAGCTGCTTTTTTACTAAACATAAATACTCTCTAGTACAGCTAACGTAGTCTCCCATTTCTTTTTGCGTTATAACAGATGGAATATAACAATCTGCGCCTATTGAAACACCTATTTCCTTTCCTAATTGATACAACAAAACAAATAATCGATCTTTTGTTGGTACAGAAAAAAATTGCACGCGCATAACAAGTGCATGTATCAATTTTTCTTTCATAGCATCTTGCCGTTCCAATGTGATAAGTAACGATTCTTTTGGTATTCTGACCAGTATAACGTCTGTTTTCGCTTGAAATTGCAATAAACCTCCACAACTGTTATGAAGCGATACAATGGTGTCTCCTGGTTTGGCAAAATAAACTAACTGTTCTGCTGTTTTACAAGCTAAAAAGCCTTCATGCACGATGTAGTCACCTGGATACGGTACACTTTCATGTTTTTTCAAGTGGATGATTTTTTTCATTTTATACATCGTGTTATCCTCAGACATTCCTTGTATCTGCATGTCTTCACCGCCTTGTCATCATAATTTAAGTACTAATTTACTTATTTTGCTAAATCAGCTAACATGGTTAACATATCATTTCGTACGCGTAGTTGATCATAAGGAATCGCAGAATGAAAAGCATTACTTCTCAACGCTTGCTTTTCTTCTTCGCTATTCGCAAGGAATTCTAATAATTTTTCAGTGATCGAATCAGGGTTGCCAGTTTCTGAAAAATAGCCATTTTCCCCATCGATGAGATACCCTCTGATCCCTGCAATTTGGCTGCCAATCACTGGAACACCGCAAGCCATCGCTTCAATGCCTACAAGACCTAAACTCTCACCTTTTCTACGGCTTGGAAAAACAAAGACATCCATCTCGTTATACATTGCTACGAGTTCTTCTTGCGGCAATAAATCATAACAGCGAACATCTCCCTGTAGCTCTAACTCCTGAATAAGTGCTTCTTTTTGCTGGTTTTCCTTGCCACTTCCAACCATAATCAATTCAGCTGGTCGATCCGATTGGCGCTTAAATTCAGAAAAACCACGAAGCGCGTCATCCCAGCCCTTATCGACATCAATGCGACCCACATAACCAACTTGAAAAATGGAGGTATCTCTCACTGTGTCTTGCGGCGCGAACAAATCGCGGTTGACGCCTCCAGAAGGGGATATCCAAATATGAGCAGGTGAAAGACGATAGCGGTTGATGACTGTTTGCTTAAAATAATCCGAGGGAACAACGATGTGACTTGCCTGCTTCAATAGTCGTGCCACCCATTTTTGCAACTTCTCTTGGAAAGGCGTTTCCGGAAACACATCACTTCCATGAACATTCACAACGAGATTAATGTGGCGGTTCAAAAGCTTTGCACATAAAATGGGAAACGCGCTGTGCGAGGCATAATGCAGGTAGACAATATCGTATTTCTTAAATAGCAAAGTCCAGAAAATACGGCAATAAAAAAGGAGGTAGTGCCACATTTTCTTCATTTTATTTACTTCTTTCTTCATCGTAACTGTCTCTATTTCATCTGCTGCTTCCTCCATCAAGCAAACATGATTTTTTACAAAAATACCGTACGATGGGTATTCCTCAGACGGAAACATATTGGAAATAACAAGTATTTTCATAATTTCATTCCTTTCTTTTCTATATTAGCTGGCTGTTTTCTGGCGCAATACGACCGATACAATGTGCGAAGTAATGGAAGGTAGACGGTAACAATACCTAACAAAAAGATGATATTAATCAGCGAAATCAGCCAAACGGTGTGAATCAGCGTATTTAAACTAACAGCAACAACGAGCAGCGAAGTCGTTATAAGATGGCTTTTTACAGAAAAACCATGCCAAATCCGCATGGAAAAATACGTCCGTGCTAAAAAAAAGGCAATGTAAGCAGAACCTGTTGCAACCGAAGCTCCAATCGCGCCATAGGTAGGTACGAGTAGAAAATTCAAACCAATAGCAACAATCAGCGCAATAACCGAAACAAGAATATTCAACGAGCTGCGTTTCAGAAAAACGATACCTAGATTCGTTGTATCACTCACCGTCATCATTAGCGGGTAAAAACAGAGAAACGGGAATATATATTGCGCCTGACTGTACTCTGGGGATAAAACCATCAAAATAACCCCTTTAAAAAGTAGCAATCCCATAAATAAGATCGCAATTAGAAACATAATACTGTCGCTCACCAATTTAAAATAACGCATCGGTTTTTGCTTCTTATACCATTCATACGCCGTTGGTATCCAAAAGTTCGAAAACGTCGTCTGCAAAATCAGAAGGGCACTCGCAATTTTAAAAGCGGCGGTGTATAAACCCAGCTCGTCAAAATCACAAAAATAACGAAGAAACAATTTATCAATAATCACAAATAAACTATAAATAACCGTGGCAATTGCTATCGGCAAGCCAAATTTCGCTAGTCTCGGATATAAATACGGATCTGTTTTCATCGGGTTCATATATAACGATCGAACATTTCGAATCATTAAAATCGTATCGCCTAGAACTTGTCCAATAATAGTGGCATAAATCACCGTGATAAATGTGTGGGGGAAAAATAGGAGGAATAAAACGGTGCAAACTAAAATACTAAGCTTCACTAAGATATTAAACAACGAAAATTCAAGCGCTTTATTCTGCATCCGAACGTACAAGAATAAGAAGCGTTCAAATATCAGAAATGGAACCGAAGCGGCGATAAGATACACGACGTGATAGTGTACAAGACTGCCAAACAGAAAAGAAGAGATAGGCTTGGCAAACCCGCACATCAATCCAATGACAACACCCGAGAACAGGAAAGGAATGACCATTGCCGTGCTAAGTAGTTTCTGCTTATTCGGATATTCATAAAATTCGCGCGCAAACGCTTGGTCAAAACCTAAGTAGATAACGCAAATTAACAACGTTTGCACAAGCATAAACATACTCGTTTTCCCGTATTCTTCTGGTGAAAGGAAAAAAGTAATGACTGGAATCGTCATCAAATTTAATACTGCTGAGCCAAGAGAACCAATCGCAAACTGCATCAAACGCATTATAAGAGCTTTCATTCTTTTTCACACAAACTTTCTTTTTGTAGGAATAGCCCACCACACACCAGCCCAAATAAAGTGGATGATAAAGCAGAAAATAAAACATGTCCGGCAAAAGCTCCATAACAAACGAGTATAATAAATAGTGCTGTGTAGATGCTCCGTTTCTGGCAGGATTTAACCATGAAAAAGAGTAGGAGCGCTAACATAACCACAAGCCCCAAAACACCTAGAGAAAAGAGAACATCAAAGAAATCCATCTCCACTAAATCGCCTAATCCCCATGTTGCTATACGTGCACTAAATCCGAAACCGATGAGTTGCGTCGCCAAGTTGCCAGTATCAATAAATGCTTCGAAAGCAACATCTAAAAATTCACTACGCGAACTCGTGAGAAAACGGACTAAATCACCATCATACAGATTATAAAAATACGTGAGTCGCTGAACAAGACCAGAAATAGTTGTTAAGATAAAAGCCCTTCCTTGGATTACAATCAGCATCAATACTGAGATAACTGTCACGCCAATTCCCCATTTCACAGCGAAACCAAGTCTATTTTGAAAGAAAAAGAAACGAAGAAGCAATACAATGGTCAAAACAAGGCCATATACAATCCCTGTTTTTGTTCCTAGAAGCAACAAGCCCAGTAAATTACCGAGATAAAGTAATCCTAATAACAGACGCGTGCTTATTTTTGTCTGCTTTGTTTGCTGAAACAAATACCAACCTGTAAATGTCGCCGAAACAATAAACCCTATCGTTGTATCATTATTGGCAAAAAAGAAAGCTTTATATCCAGCATCTGCAGCCGCGTATGTTTGATTTCCAACCCCAAGAGCATAGGGAATAAGCAAACCAAGCGTAAAAAGAGTACTAATCGTCAAAAACATCTTTTCATAATTTGCCTTCCTTAACACGTCCGCACGTTGATATACGTAATAAGGAATAAGTACCCAAAGGAAAAATTTAATCATATTAGTCGTATCATATAAAAGAGCCGATGCATTATTATGCAGTGCGATAGTTTGTATGAAGAGCGATACAATACCATAAACAACCAGCGAAACAGATAAAAATGTGTAGAGATTTTTCGAAAACCCTTTTCTAGCAATTTGAAAAATGATAAAGGCAATACAGACAAGGCGATAGACAACACCGATAGGAAAATTGATTCCAGCTGACAACATAAAGCCATTCAGTGCATCAACAATCGGAAAAATGGCGAATAAAAAGATGAAAATATTGGTTTCTTTGAACAAAGTTATCCTTACCTCTCTTGTTTAATCACTCTGGCGGGCACCCCACCAATAACACTATACGGCGGATATTTCTTGGCCGGCACAACCGCTCCTGCTGCAACTACACAGCCATCTGGAATCTCAGCTCCCGCTAAAATCGTCACTCGTGTCCCAATCCAGACATCATTCCCGATAAAAACGGGTTTTTGTGCCGTTCCGCTATCTAAAATCTTTTCTTTTCCTTTTATACAATGCGTATCGGTCAAAATCACCACTTCCGGTGCCATCAATACATCCTCACCAATGTGAACTGGGGCAGTAGCAATAATACGTGCATTGTCACCAATGGATGACCGTGCTCCAAGATAAATATTTTTTGGATGGCGTAATTTTAACTTCGGACGTAAGTTGCTATTTTTTGCACAACTTCCAAAAAAAGAATGCGCAGCCTGGTTTTTAATGCGGCGAATTATTCGGCCTATCGCTAATTTACTGGGCATTGGGAAATTATTTAGTAACATAAATATCATTCTAGCTAGCACCTCATTTATGCCACCTTTCTTTCATGACTTTCCATACAAAGCTGATATTACCAACAAAATAACGTCGGAACATTCGCTTAGGTTCTTGCATAAACCGATAAAACCACTCTAAACCGACTTTTTGCATCCATTGCGGTGCGCGTTTTGTGACACCCGCTATAACATCAAAGCTTCCGCCAACACCCATTACAAAGGGGGCACCCATTGTCTCTTTATACGCATGAATCCACTGCTCTTTCTTTGGACTAGAGATGGCAACAAAGACAATATCAGCTTTTGATTTATGAATATCTAGCGCGATTTCTTCTGATTCAGATTCTTCAAAATAGCCATGTCGATACCCAGCAATTTTCAAATTTGGATACTGCTGTTGATGAAGTTGAACTACTTCTTGCACAACTTCTTCCTTAGCACCAAAATAATACACACGGTAGCCATTCTCCGCACTTTTTTTAACTAATTTTTCAAACAAATCGATACCCGTAACTCTTTCCTGCGTTTCATTAGCAAGGATTTTCATCGCCCAAACAATGGACTGGCCATCTGCATTAATAAGCGGCGATGCATTGACAATGTCCGCAAGTTCTTTGTTTTCTGCCATCAAATTAATTTTGCTGGCGTTAATCACCACATGTTGGACTGGTTTTCCGACTCGAATAATCGCTTCTACTTTCATCAACGTTTCTTGCATTGTAAGTACATCCACATAACTACCTAACAAAAATGTTCTTGTCATTCTATCTTTCACTTCTCCTCTTACTTAGTAGGCACTATTCGGGACAAAGATAATCCATACTGTTCGGAATAATATCCTGATGTCTAGCGTAAAACTAACTTTTTGAATATACTCCAAATCTAGATCCACCATTTCCGCAAAACTAACATTGTTTCGCCCGCTGACTTGCCATAAGCCCGTACACCCCGGCGTAACAGATAATCTTCTATAATCACGTACAGAGTATTCAGCAACTTCTCGTTCTAGCGGGGGACGCGGTCCAACAAGGGACATATCGCCTTTTAGCACATTGACAAGCTGAGGCAGTTCATCAATACTTGTCTTCCTTAAAAAATGCCCTACCTTCGTAATACGCGGATCATGCTTTATTTTAAACATTGCGCCTTCTATCTCATTAAATTGAAGTAGTTCCGAGAGTTTTGCCTCCGCATTCGGAATCATCGTGCGGAACTTATACATCGTAAACCTCGATCCATTTTTTCCAATCCGTTCTTGTTTGAAAAAGACAGGAGCACTAAAATCACTTAATTTAATCACCAAAACTAACACGATAAATAGTGGGACTAGCAGAAGTAAACCAATGCTTGCGCCTAAAAAATCCATCCCTCGCTTGACCAATGGATAACGTTTCGTAGCTTTTTTGGTGGACTTAGCCACTGTTTTCATGGATTCCATTATATTCTCCTTATTGATAATAATAATAATAGTTATTTGCGTTATTCTTCACATGATTTAGAACCGTGCCGATAATAGGAACCTGCGTATTTTGCAGTTGCATCACGGCTGTTTTTGCACGTTCTTTTAGGGTTTTTTCACTTCGCAGGACGACAATTACGCCTTCCACATAGGGGGTTAAAACAAGGGCATCAGATGAAGCTAAGATAGGTGGGGTATCAATAATAATTTGATCGAATTGTTCTGCAAATTTCTTAATTAGCTGCTCCATTTTTTTAGAAGCAAGCAGTTCATTCGGATTAGGTGCCATTGTCCCACTCGTCAAAACTGTTAAATTTTCGATGTCCGTTTGATGACTTACATCTTTAAGCTCTGTTCTACTATCTGTGAGCATATCGGATAACCCAATATTATAAGGAATGCCAAATGTCTGATGACTTGTCGGTTTTCGCATATCCGCATCAATGAGTAATGTTTTTTCTCCTTGCTTGGCGTAGCAAATAGCCAGGTTCGCTGACACTGTCGATTTACCGCTTTCTGGTTCTGGCGATGTTACTAAAATCGATGCATACTCACGTTCCACCGAAGAAAAATGAATAGCTGCTCGAAGTGTCTTGAATTGTTCCGCAATCGGGGAACTCGGATTTGTTTCTGTAATCAACTTTCTTTGGCTTTTTATTTGTTTACTCACTGGACACTATCCTTTCCTATTCTTTCGTCTCTTGCCTGCTTTATGCTCTAGTACATCCTCGTCTTTTATTTCATTAATCATGGATAGCACGGGAAGCCCTAACGTTTGCTCCACATCCTCTGCTGTTTTAATCGAGCGGTCAAATAAATTACGAATAAACGCAATCACGATTCCAAAAACTAATCCTAACAAGCTCGCCACAATAATTAGTAGCGCTGTGTGAGGCTTTATCGGTTGTGTATCCGCTTCCAACACTGCTTCTGATAGTGTATAAATATTGTTTATCTTCATGATTTTAGGAATTTCTTTTCTGAATATACGAACCGTTTCATTAGAAATTTGGACGGCGTCTGCAGCGTTTGAACTCTCCACATTGATTTTGACGACTTGTGAATCAGATGTACTATTTACTTTAATCATCTTCTCGAGCTCTTTAGTGGTGTACGCGTCATCCATGTTATCTGATACTTGCCTTAAAATTCGCGGACTTGTGATAATTGACGTATACGTATTGATAAGTTGCAAGTTCGCCTGTACCTCTTGTGATTGAACAACCGTATTCTGTGGTACCGACTGATTAATTAATATTTGCGTTTCACTTTGGTAGATTGGAGTTGAGAAGAAGTAAAGGTAGCCACTCATAAGCAAGGCACTAACACACATACTTATAAAAATAATCCACTTATTCTTTTTCAAAAGATCCCATATTTGTTTGATGTTTAAACTATCTTCCATTGTTGCCTCCTGGCTTATTCCGCTATTGGAACTAACTTTTTACTGCTTTTTTGCATCTCATATAAGTTGCCCATATTGTAAATCGCCACTGTTTCCATCTTCGGAATCACATTTTTTGTATCAAATATATGTTTCTGTTTCATACCTGCCAGCTGTTCTGCCGTCACGGTTTTAAATTCACTATGATCTGTTAGCACACAAATTAAGTCTGAACCTTCTACAGCCTTCTCCAAATCAGATTCAATCCAAGATGTTTTCACATGCGGATCAAAAACAGAGAATTCAAAAGTCGTTTCTTTTCCCAAAAGCTCGATAATTTCAAGAGCTGGGCTTTCACGAATATCGTCCACATCACCTTTATATGTCACACCGAAAACCGTTATTTTTTTGCCATTAATGACTTCCATCAAGCCTTTTACTTTTTCTGCAATGAAGTTCGGCATCGAATTATTAATAGCACGTGCTTGTTGAATTAGTGGTGTGTTGTGAGGCGTTGTCGCAACAATAAAGTATGGATCAACAGCTAAACAATGACCACCAACTCCTGGGCCAGGTTGATGCAGGTTAACACGAGGATGTTTATTCGCCATCTCAATGACTTCCAATGCATTAATACCTAGCGTGTCACCAATTTTTGCAAGCTCATTCGCAAGAGCAATATTGACGTCTCGATACGTATTTTCCATCAATTTCGAAAGTTCCGCAGCGCCTGCTGTTGCTTCAATCAGTTCACCTTGAACAAAAATGCCATACACTTTCTTTCCTGCTTCGATGCAAGCTGGCGTCAAACCTCCTATAATTCGATTATTGTGCACCAATTCATGAATAATTTTCCCCGGTAGCACACGCTCTGGACAATGAACTAAAAAGATATCCTCTCCTACGATAAACCCGTTTTCTTCCAACATCGGTTTTACTACATCTTCTGTCGTGCGTGGTGCTATAGTCGATTCTACTATCATGACGTTTCCTTTTTTTAGATAAGGTAGTGTTTTTTTTACAGCATCTTTGACATGTTTTAAGTCACATGTTCGGTAAGCATCAGCTTTATTAGGCGTCGGCACAGCAATGATAAAAACGTCCGCTTCTTCTAGATCCAACTGTGCTTTAAAATTACCTGATAACAAAGCTTTCGTTAATTCTGTTTGAAGCCCTGGTTCCTCGATATGAATTTTTCCAGCGTTAAGCATATTCACCGCATCTGCTTTCAAGTCAATACCTATAACGCGCTGGCCATGATTAGCAAACATAATTGCTGTTGGTAAACCAATATAGCCTAACCCAATGACTGCGATTTTCAAAAAATCATCTCCTCATAGATTTTAAAAATTACTTATTATTTGGAAGCGAAATTTCCCATGTAGCAAGCGCCTTTGACTTTTCTTTTCCAGAAGTAACTGGCTGATAAACGAGCTCGCCTGTTTTTACGTCTTTCGGTAATTCAAAATTCAACGCACCCGTTGCTGTTTTACCAGGGGCAATTTCTGTTCCGATATTGTTTGCATCACTTTTCACTTGGTAGGTTTTATCACTAGATTTCAAAATAAAATCATTGCCACCGATACCATATTTACTACCCGATTCATTTTTAAAGTGCATCGTTAGTTGCATAATGTTTTTATCGCCTTTTCCATTTTCTTTCATTTCTACTTTTTCAATTTTCATGTCCACATTGTTAACCGCTTTTGTTACATTTTCTACTTTTTCTTGTTTACTTGTTTCCTCTTGTTTTGCGCCACCTGTAGTACATCCTACAAGCGAAAAAATAAATAACGCAGATAAAATAGGTATGAATATTTTTTTCATCTTATAATTCCTTTCTCGAATAGACTAATCTCTTGTCGCTTAAATAGGATAATCTGGATAAGCATTTACTCATGCAAATCCTTATCCAGATTCCGGTTGAGCTTTTCCAAATTACTTATTATTTAATTGGGAGCATTTTTTTGTCGATTACTTTATTTGCAGCTGAATAGGCAATAACCTCTACTTGTTTTGTTGCTTTGGTTATTTTATCCTTTGCATAGTATTTAAATGTTCCATCATCCTGTGTTGCTACAGCCATATGTTCTACGCCATCTATTTTAAGAGCCACTTTGCTCACATCACCAGCGTAAATTCCAGTAACCCAGCTGTCTGTTCCAATTGTATAAGAATTCACATTGATAGATCCGCTAGTTGCTGATGTATCTGTTACTTTTACTGGTTTTGTATCCAATAGAGCTCCTTGAGAATTATAAGCAAGTACTTTCACAGTGTCAGATACTTTTTTGATCTTATCTTTCGCATAATATTGGAAATTCGAATCATCTACCACATTTACCGAGGAATATGTTGTTCCATTTACTTGAAGTGCTACGCTTCTAATATCTCCAGTGTAGGTTCCTTTTACAAAACCACCTGCTTCAATATTATAATCCATAGGTGTTACCTGCCCTGCTGTGTTGTTAGACGAAACTACTGTTACTGATTTTGTATCTACTACCGTACCTGTAGAATCATAACCGTATACTTTGACGTTATCAGACGGTTTTTTAATCTTGTCCTTCGCATAATACTGGAAGTTTGATCCATCCATAACTGCTACTGGAGCGTATTTAGTACCATTTACTTCTAATGCTACTGTTTTTACTGCACCTTTGTATGTGCCTTTAACAAAACTATCATCGGCGATAGAATATTTTACAGGCGATACCGTTGCATTACCTTCGTGCGATTGTACAACCTTCACCTGCTTCGTATCAATCACTAGGTTTGCCAAATTGTAGGCTAGCACTTTTACATCATCAGTAATATTTTTAATTTTATCTTTCGCATAATATTGGAAACTTGATTTATCTAGGACATTTACAGCTGGATATGTTACTCCATTTACTTGAAGTGCTACTCTTTCAACGCTTCCAGTATAGCTTCCTTGAACAAAACTATCGTCAGCAATTGCATACGTTGATGGTGTTACAGTACCGTTTTGTTCGCTAGCATCGCCTAAAGCAACTTTTGTACGAGAAATCTCAGTTCCTTCTACGTTATAGCCTATAATCTCGACTACATCTTTTTTTGATGAAATTTTATCTTTCGCGTAGTATTGTAGCTTGTTATTTGCGCCTACATCGACTTTATTGTAAGCTTTGCCATTAACTGCTAAGCTAATCTTTTTAACAGCTCCTGTATATGTCCCTGATACAAAGGAATCTGTACCAACAAAATATTTATTTGCTTGGATATCCCCTTGTAGTACTGACGAATCTACTACTTTGACTTTTACAGTTTTGATGACTTTATTGTCGCTACTGTAGGCCACTAGCTTAACATCATCTTGTAAATTTAAAATTTTATCTTTTGCATAGTATTTGTATGATGCACCAGTTACATCGACCACCTGATGTTTTTTACCGTTTACTTCAAGCCCAACTTTAGCTACATCACCACTTACTTTCCCATTTAGCCAAGAATCTTTACCTAGGTAGAATGTATTTACATCGATACTTCCATTTAAACTTTGAACCGTGACTTGAACTGATTTTGACGTCTTATTCCCATCTGAGTCAGTCACAGAATAGCTAACAGAGTAAACACCACTTACTGCTGGATTTACAGTATTACTCGTAACTTGAATCTTAGATGTTAAATCGCCATCCTCTTTATCGCTGGCTGTTACTCCTGAAAGTGGATTAAATGTGTCCCCTACTTGAATTGTCTTAGGATTAGCGTTGATTGTAGGTTTTTCATTAGATACTACAGTTGCTGTTGTAGCCGCGCTTTCTTTACCTTGGGCGCTTGTTTGTGTAACTTTTACTTGATCGCCTGTTTTTTGTGCAGGAACAGTAATCTTGTAATTACCATTTTGATCCGCCTTGCCCGTATATTGTTCTCCGTTAGGTAGTGTAACTGTTACTGTATTATTCATTGTAGCTTTTCCACTTATTGTGGTATCATTCGCTTTAATTTTGTTAACAGTTGGTGCATTAGGAATTGGTGCTTCTTTACTTCCTTTTATACCGACACTCACATAGGAATGGTCCACAGTAATCCCTGCTTTCGAACCACTATCGCTATAATTTTGATGTGCTGTAATATTGTAATATTCTTGTGGCAAGTCACCTATTGTTAATCCATTCTTTAAAACTGCTTCCATTTTCATCGAGTACGGAACACTAATTGCCAATGAGCTACCATATAAGGATGCAGCGTCCATTTTGATTTTTCCGTTCTCAGGGATGGATATATTATCATATACACTTCCATTAACTCCCGTAAATCTAACATGAGATAAGTAAGGTACCAATGCAGGATCAACTTGGTATACGTAATAGCTATTTCTTGCAAACGTCGCTAGTGTCACTTGATATTGAAGCTCATGTTTTAGTGAAATCACAGTGTCTGTTTTTTCAGGAATGCCATTCTCAAAACCTAATTTACCTGACGTTATATAGCTGTTTGAATTATCAATCTTTAAATCCGTGTTATTCTTTGTTAAAATAACTTGTTGTCCCGATCTACTGATATATCTTTCATCGTCTGTATACATTCCCATCTGTACTTTATATCTGTCTTGCTCAAGCGAGTCGACAGGAACATCTGTGGTGATACTAATCATCGCACTTTGGTTATACCCAATGAAAGCTCCTTTGTACATTGAACCTAATTTATAGGTATAGTTTCCATTCTTATCTTGTACTAAGTCAACACCTTTACTTGAAGTAGATGTGTTTCCTTTCAATTGCACTTTAACTATATGCTTTTGCAATGCTGGGTCCATTTTCAACACAAATTTTTGTGAAGAAAGCGACGTTGCGGTAAGTTTATAGCGTGTAATGTAATCAAAGTTAAATGTGCTGGTGTTTTTATTGACCCATACGCCCGTTGTTCCTGTTGAACCCAGAGCTGAATAACTTGTCTCACCTGTATTACTAATATTTTCGTCTTCCGGAGTTTTAGTAGCGGCTTTGTTTGCTACCGTTTTTGATGCAAAAGTATTTACTGGGTTGACTGTTAATGTTGGAGCTATTGAACTTACCATAAGTGCTCCTGTAGCACTTATTAGCCCTAATTTCTTAATAGATAATTTTAGATTTCTTTTCATACGTATCTCCTTTTTTATGAATTCTTTTTAACCTATAAATCGATACATATCACATAGCGCATCCCTCCTTTAAATTAGGTATTCTTATTCATGACATCACTATATGGCCATCTTTCATTTGTATTATGTTTTCGTCCTCTAATGCCTTTAAATTACTCTTAGCTGAGGCAACAGAACAACTACAAAGTAATGACAAAAGTTTAACATTCACCCAGGAAGGCATTATTTTTTCATCAGCTTCAGGAATAGATGCTTTGATGTATGATAAAATAGAGAGTATGCTTTTTTTGTTAGCTGATTTGATTATTTTATAAGTATTCTGGAACTCTAAGTTTATTTGTTTAGCTAAGTACCATACAAAATTAGAGAGTATCATCTCTTTTTCTAATTGATCGAATAGGTCAACTATATTAAAAACTAGTAATTCTGTATTTTCTAAAGAATGTATACTAACAATAGAGCTAGTCGTTTTAGATTGTATAAATCCCGGTTCTAATAATAATGTATGACGAGCCTTCCCTTTATAAAAATTTTGTTTCAGCAACAATACACCTTTCTCTATAAAATATAGGTGTTCATCACTTAAAATGCATTTTTCATTTTTTTTTAATGAAACTAAGTTGGAGGGCATCTTTGTTCTCACTAAGTCAAACATTATTGAATTCTCTTCAAAGTAATATTGGAATTCAAAAAAATTCATTATTATCTCCCCTCAAGTTATTCAGATACGTGCTGTAGCCAAAAGAATAATAGACTACAGCTCAATATTATCTACTTAACAACGAACTACTTTATACACACTATGATAATACATATCCTCATAATTTCATTTGTATTTCAAACGCATTTTTTGTATTTTGTGTTATAAAATAAATCGATGTTCTTTTTTGTTTTTTTGCTGTACAATAGATGAACATAGGGTATACATTCACAAGGAAGGAGGAATTATTATCAAGATTACAATTTTTGAAAATGAGTTTCTGCATGCGGAGTATATAGAGCGCGCTGTGAGGGAAGTAGAACATCCTCTTGTCAGTTTCGAGGTAGTAGTAGTCCAAGATTTTACAAGTTACTTAAAAAGTTTACAAGAAAGCGCTATATCTGATTTTGATATTTTTTTGATCGATATTGATTTGAATTTTTATTTCAACGGGATTGAAATTGCTAGTATACTGCGAAACTACAATCAACAATGTTTTATTATATTTGTTACCGGTGATCCGTCTAAAGCACTATCCTCTATTAATAGTGGTACATTACCTACTGATTATATTATTAAAGAAGATTTCCATTCTGAAACTGTGAAAGAAAGAATTAAAAATACTATTTCTCAGATTATACAAAAACAGGTACAGCCTATGTTTGTGAAGGAAATAGTTTATCTAAATATTAGTTCTAACTCAGAAAAGATGAACATTTCTTCCATTAACTACATTGCATCTATACCAAATAATCGTTATAGCGCCACCCTACGCACACAAACTTCAAATTTAATTATAAATACAAGTTTAGGGAAACTTAAAAAAAAATTAGCTACCTATAGTAATTTCGTCATCTTAAAATCATACATCATAAATCTGTATAATGTAGCATCAATATCCACCTATGAAGAAAAAGTATTTTTTACAAATGGCGATTATATTATCTTAAACCCAAGAACATTAAAAAAAATAGATGTTGCTAGAAAGGCCGGTGAACCCAGCGATGCAAGTTAACTATTTTTTCCTTCTCATTATTGATTTCACTGCCTTTTTGCTTTTCATTGAGTATAAATTTTTCAGTAATAGAAATTATGTTTACTCTATTTTATTCGTCTATTCCATGAGCCTACTATTAACCTTGTTTTCTTACAATACTGTAGTTCCCACTATGCTATCCATCATAATACTACCTATATTATCTATAGCTATCTTTTATCACGCTTTTAGAAACCTCTATAAGGTGTTGCTGATGCTTTTATTTCGAACATTAGCGATTAGCTTGACGTGGGCCATTACTCTTGATTCTAAGTATTTATACCATAAACTTTTTTTGAATCAAGATTATCTGTATTATCCAAAAGCGAACTTAAACAATGCTATTCCACATTTATTTGTTCTCTCTACAATCATTACAACCATTCTTCTTCTTGACCGGAAATATGTTTTTTTAGACACCTTAGTACAGGTTAATAAAAAACATACACTACTGGCCATTTTTCTAATAATAGGGGCGTGCTCCATTATGATCCCACATTACATGCTTGCTCCCCCTTCCGTATCATTATATATATATACCGAATTATTGTGGTACACCTACATTGCTTTTCTATTCGCGACGATTTATTTTACACACATAAAATCCAGTATTACTACCAAATTAGACATTTTGAGTATGGAATATCAAAAAAATTTAGAATCTATCGAACGTACAAAAGAATTTAAACATGACTATAGAGGCCTACTCATGACATTGTCCGTTCACCTCGAAAATAACCAGACAGAAGATGCCTTAAATTTGCTTAATAAAATAAAAGCCTACTCTAGAACTCACCTGCCCTCACATCAAATTGAATATATTCAACTGATTAATAATATTCCTATTCAAAGTGTTTTATTGACCAAATTAAAGCTGGCAGATGAGTTAGATATACCTGTTGAAATAGACTGCAATACCATTCTCCTAGGTAACATTGACTTATTCGATTTCCTACGAATGCTCAATATACTACTCGATAATGCAATTGAAGAATGTACAGATCAAACCTGTCCACTCATTCAAGTGTATTTAAAAGAATTTAAGGATGCAGTCACCTTGCAAGTAGAAAATAGTGTATCTGACGAGAAGCTACAAATACCTCTATCTAAATTCACAGAAAAAAACTATTCTACCAAAGGAGCCAATCGTGGCAAAGGGTTATTTAACTTGACAAAGCTAGCTGCTAAATACACAAATGTCTTTGTCCAATTTCAAGTCAACTCCGTAAAAAAAACATTTCAAGCAAGCATTGTTGTAAAAAAGTATCACTAGATATTCAAAGAAATTTAACACGTATATGTATTTTTCGAGATAGGCGGCCGTATGAATTTTAAGTGCGATTCAGCCTGCTACATAACTAAAGATGCCTACCACCAATTATGGCTATAGGCATCTTCTTTTTATCGTTTTAGTTTCATCGTAATCTTGAGCACAACTACTGATTGCTTAACTTCACAAGCTCAATCCCTGCTTTATCCCACATCTCGTTCATCATATCATAATATCTATCATCCATCGCAACATCTACAAGCATTTTTGTCTGGTTTCCCACTGGTTCAAATATATAGTGTTCCAGCATATCTGCAAATTCGGCAACTTCAACATATTTCCCATCATTGATTTCACCTAAAAAGGCGAATCTAATTTCTTTTTCTGGTTCAAAAACAACTACTTTAGAAACTAAGCCATTACCCTCTGGATCAACAAAGTTAACGGTTTCATTAAGTCCCATATCACCCGTATAAGTTGATCCTTCATGAAAAGCATTTGCCCACTTTTCATATTTATTGCGGTCGACAATTAATTGCCAAGCCTCTTCAAGTCCGCAATCAAGCATGAACTCTTTTTTTATGTGCTTCATTATAAAAAGCCTCCTTTTCCATATTGTCTTAAATCAATACCTGTTTATATTGTAGTGCATTCAACCTGTACTAACAAGCGATAAGATGATGTTATTGTATCAAATTGCAGAGTACGCTATACTTTAAATATAACAATTTATATAGTTCAGAAATGGAGAGATAGTGAATGGCAAAAACACCACAGTGCCAAAGTTGCGGCATACCTATGAGCACACCAGAAGCATTTGGTACCGAAAAAAGCGGTACACGTTCGGAAAAATATTGTTTGAAATGTTACGAAAATGGTGAGTGGACTAATCCTGATGCAACATTTGATGAGTTTTACGAAATCAGCTTAAAAGGGTTTCAAGAATCTGATATGAGTAAAATCGGAAAATTTTTCCTTAATAAAATGTATACTAAAAAATTCTTGAAAAAGTTGGAGCGTTGGCGCTAGCAAATTGGTATACCAAATTGTACACAAATAAAACATACTAATACTAGTAGGTAGTACCACGGCCATGGTCTTGCCTACTAATATTAGTATGTTTTTAGCTACTTTTATTGTGGAGATAATAAACTACAAAAATATTTGGATGCCCAGCCAGAATAATAGTCAGTAATCGATTTAGCATAATAGCATGCTTTGCAGACTATCTCTTTGTAAGAGTATCAACCTAGTATTTGAACTACGGTGTAAAGTAAACGATATTCAGTAACGTGTACTTCGGTCTCGCTATTTTGTCAATTAATAAATCTTGATATATAACAAAACTAATGGAAATAACATCGATACTGTGCTTATTATCATTCCCTAGCTGGAATAACTTGTTAATTTTTATTCAATTCTTGATATCACTTACACACTTTGGCAAATTCTTCATCAGTTACACCATGCTACTATCTGTTATAATAAGCTACCCTGCTCTCTAACAATCGCTCACTTAACACCAAAATCTCACTTGTAACAATCGACGCATTGTTAACGCCTGTAGTGATAAGCAGTCGATTTTTCTTTATTATTAATCGAAGAATCTTGTGGGTGCAATAAAATCATGCAGTCTGCAACACCCGGTCTGATAGAACACAAAACAAAAAAGTATACTATTTCATCCCAGAATTAAATTCAATTCCGGGATGAAATTTTGTATCCGCTTTCTTAAATAGCTTTAATCACATATTAATTTAATGTTGTTTACTCAAGTCTCTTTGGGCAGCATCATAACTTGCCACTACATCCGAATAAGCAGGCAGATGTTTCGATAACAATTTTCCAAATCCATCTATATCATTTCTCCAATCCCTTTGAAGTTCACCTGCTACACTAAACCAGTTCATCAATTCTGCACCTGCTGTTAGCATTCTTAGTAACACAGCATCAGCCACTTGTTTACTTACCGTCCCAGAAGCATCTGAAACAACAAACACTTCATATCCTTCGTTTAAGGCTGAAAGTGTCGGGAAAGAAACACAAATATCCGTTACGACTCCAGCTATAATTAACTGCTTACGCCCAGTATCTTTAATGGCTTGTACAAATTCTTCGTTATCCCATGCGTTAATCTCCCCTAGTCGCGGTATATTCACAGCATTTGAGAGATTTTCTGTAATATAAGGAATTAACGGCCCATTAGGTCCGTGCTCAAAACTTGTTGTCACAATGGTTGGTAAATCAAAGAAATTTGCCATATCTACTAAAGCTTCGATATTTTGATGAAATGCATCAGATTCATAATCTCGTACTAAACCTGAAATTAAACCCGTTTGATGATCAACTAACAACATAACTGCATCTTCTCTTCTTATTCTTTTATACAAATCTTGCATAAAAAAAACCTCCGTTTCCTATTTTTATTTGTGAATCATTAAACAATATAACATTGTTGTTTCAGAATGTCAAATATTTCACATTAAAAATATACCAATTTGATATAGTGAAGTTACAATTATATCACAAAACACACGAGGCCAAAACAAGCTCACATGTATTTCAATCAGAAGAGCCGTATGGCTTTTTGCTTACTTACTCATCTCGCTTTTTCGGTTTGAAAAGGAACATTCCGACCCCAAGTAAAATAATTCCGATAATCAATAAATCCATCGAATCAGAATCGCCCGTCTCTGGTAATATTCCATTCTTTCCGTTATAGCTACCTTTATAGTTCACAAAATCCGCTAACTTGATTGCTCCTAAATTCTTCATGAATTCCGCTATAATTTCAAACGATTGTGCCTTTTTATTTAAAATATAGCCAGCTGGAGCCTGAACTTCCTTGATTTCATATTTCTCAGGAGCCAACCTATCAAAATAATATCCGCCTTCCCCATTTGTCTTTAGCGCTTTTGTTACACTTTGGTTTACTTGATTTTCGTTCACACCGCTCACAAGAATAAACTCAAAAGTTGTTGTTAGCTTCTTTCCACTCTCATCTGGTATCGCATAACTAATTTGTGGGACAAATAACTGTAGTATGATTGCTGACACACATATCAAGGCTAATATTGTTTTCATTGATGCATCTCCCTCCTTACATTTCAATTGATATATTTAATAGCTATATACCCTATCTTCGTCGTATATTAACTGAAGGTTAACTTATCAAGTAGATTTATTTTTATACATGATTCAACTCTCCAATTTTTTTGCTTCAATAATGTTTCATCGCTCTTTTAAGGTGGTATTGTCTATTAATAATTTACAAAATATAGTTTGAAGGAGTGATTGTCATGTCTGCCAAGAAAATATCTGAAGCAATGTCCCAACAATACAAGGAGCTTGAGAATGAAAGAATCGTTATGGATATGTTCATCGACTGTTTCATGACAATGCTCGCACAGAAACAACGGATGGAACGTATCCAAAATGAGATTGATCTTGCTTTAGAAACTCAAAATAAAGAGCGTTTTTATCGTTTGACTACACGTATGAAACGCCTTGAAGAGGAGCAATTTCATATGTGATGCCAAAAGAGTGTATCAAATGGTTTTTAAGCCATTCGATACACTCTTTTATTTGACTACCATTACATTACATGGGGCGTGATTAACAACGTATGCAGTCGTTGAGCCAATCAGTGTTCTTTCAATGGTTCCTCTTCCTGTTGCTCCGATAACGATTAAGTCGATGTTATTTTCTTTTGCAAATTCGATAATGCTGCGTTTCGGATCTCCGTGTACCGTTTCGTTTTTGAATGCTATGTCTGAATCAAGTGTCGCAGTCATGCTTTCCAGCCTTTTTTCAGCTAAGGCACGATAGACATCATCCATTTCTGGACGTACATTGAGTGATAAGTAAAGCTCGTCATTATTTGGCATGATTTCTTGAATAACTGTAAAAAAGACCAAACTAGCATTTTCTAATTTCGCGATACGGATGGCTTCTTGAAAGGCATCATTGGACTGATCTGAGCCATCGATAGCTACTAAAATTTGTTTATCTGTCATTTCATTTCACTCGCTCTCTTTATTTTATATTCTTGTTACAATCAATGTGATTATGCACTGATTCTTGCTTGCCTTTTATGGATAAATCTCAGTAAAACTACGAGTAAGGCAACACAAACAATAGATAAGATCGCAATTTTAGTATTTCCTTTTAGTAGCGCATCTCCTCCAAATGCATATAGGAATGAAGTAGGTAAAACACCGAATGTAATCGCTAGCAAAAGTGATTTTAGTGGTAATCTTAATTTGACTGCTGTGTAGTTCACGATAACGGATGGGAGTATTGGAATCATGTAACCCGCTGTGATGCCAAAGAGCGGCTTTTTCATGCGTGAAATATTAGCTATGAATTCGTCCGATCTGTTTGCTTTTTTGGATATTCCAAATTTACGTAACATGATAATCACGATGAAATTTCCTAATATATTTCCGGTGGCATTCATCAGAACACCTATCCATGGACCGAAGCTCACACCTATAAGAATACCGATTACTGAGTTAGGAACACCAGGAATAGCGCACATGACGGCTGTCAAAACTACTAGTAGCAAGGCATCTTTTAACTTATGGCTACGAATGCTTTCCATCAGCTGTGTTCTATCTGCATCCGGATCAAAGAATAGTTTAAAATCAGCAGAATAATCCTTGTAGATAATGTATCCTAATATGATAATAGCGATGATACCTAACACAATAAATATTACTTTGAGACGGATATTCATGTTTCCCTCCCCTTTTTCCCTCTACAACTCCAATTATAGCTCGACATTTTGTACTTAGCAAATTCGAAACGCGACTTCTTGATTACTGTACTTTCTCTTTTTTTCGGAAGCCATTTGGCGTGTATCCAGTATATTTTTTGAATTGGCGGTAAAAGTAAGCCATGTCGGTGTAGCCTGATTCTTCAGCAATGGCTGTCACGGGCTGCTTCGTTGTGAGCAACACTTCTTTTGCGTGGTTAACTCGATATTGGTTTAAGTAATCTGTGAAATGACTACCGACTTCTTTTTGAAAAAGTTGACCGAGATAAACGGCATTAATGTGGAACTTGGCGCCCAGTGTTTTGAGGGACATGCCTTCTGTGAAATGCTCAGTGATGTGAGACATGATTTTCTGGATAATCGGACTTTTGCTATTGTCATCGTGCTGATTGCGATCGAAAAATGGGTGGATTAGTTCCAGCATCGTTGTTTTGAGTTCACACGGGGTTGCCGCACCATCTAGTTGCCGAATCGCCTTTAGTAGCTGTTCGGGATCGGATTCGGACATCATTAATGCGACTTCGCTAAGTACTCGTATGATTTGGTGTGGATCACTTTCGTAAAGATGCGCATCCCATTCATTGAAGAATTGATCGAGCCAAGCGAGTGTTTTTTCTTTTTCTTGCAAAACAAGGGCGCGCGCTAATTGATGTTGACTGAAATTTGGGCGCCAGCGATGTGGTAAAATCTTGTCGGCTGATATCAGTGTTCCTGGTGAGGAGACGAGTCGTTCTTGGAGTAGCTGCTCAAGCCCGCGGAATGCTTTGGGAAAATAGGCCGTTCCAGTTCCGACCTCGCTCATCAAGAAAAAGCATTGCTCCACGCCAATCAAAGCACCAATTTCTTCATATACCGTCGTGATTTGAGCGGCAATTCCTGCATCGTCTTCCGCCATCAATCCAATAAGTAGCTCTTCTTCGGGATTCAGCAGCATGAATGGATACTCTGCACGTAAATGACTTTGGAGTTTCTGCCAGCCTTCCGCGGTTCGATCTACTTGGCCGTATAGCGGTTGTATCCAAACAAGCGCTGTTCGCATATCCTTCGCGAGCGGCATTTTGTATAGTGCCATCCGTTCTTTCCAATCCTCCATTCCAATTCGGTTGTTCAACCAGCGCCAAAGTGCATTATCCCGCAAAATATAGTACGCTTCGTCATCTCCTGTTGCTTGAAAATCTGCTTCCACCTTTTCTTTAATTTGCGTAATTGTTTCGAGTAATTCCGTTTCGTTTAGCGGTTTGAGTAGGTAGTTTTCAATCCCGATGGCAAGCCCTCTTTTTACGTATTCAAATTCCTGAAATCCTGACAAAACGATGAACTTTGTCTCAGGTTGCTCTTTTTTCCACGCTTCAATCAACTGCAGGCCGTCCATTTTTGGCATTTTGATGTCTGTAATCACAAGATCGCATGGCTCATTCGCAAAATGGGCTAGTGCCTCCACCCCGTTTTTGGCGGTTCCTATAATCTCAATCTCTTCATCAAACTCTTGAATCACCGCTTGTAAACCTTGCACGATCAGCGGTTCATCATCTACTAAAAGCATTCTCAACATAGTTTTTCCTCCCCTCAGATGTGTACGGAACGCGTAGCATCACTTCGGTACCCTGGCCTTTGATACTCGTAATCGCTAGTCCGTATTGCTCTCCAAAATAAAGTTGGATGCGGCGGTGAATATTGACAAGTCCAATTCGACCTTGCTCGCCTTTTTCACCAGCTAAATCGTTCTTTATTTGGCGCATTTTATCTTCGGTAATCCCACGTCCATCATCACGCATCTTGACCTCGAGTGTATCACCGATTCGTTTCACGCTAAATGTGAGACTTGTTCGTTTTTCTTCATGTCGCGCGTATTTGAAGAAATTTTCGACGAGTGGTTGAAGTGTGAACTTTAAAAATGGATGTTCCAATAATGGTTCTTCGACTTCTAGGAAAAATGGAACTTCTTGTTGGTAGCGAAGTTCCATGAATTGGAGGTATTGGCGGACGTAGTTAACCTCGTCGGCGAGCGTGACCATCTCGATGTTGTCAGCGGTATAACGAAGTAGCGTAGATAAATGGTAAATCATGTTACTTGTTACTTTCGCTCCTTCTAGCCTCGCATGCATCCGAATCGCTTCCAAGGAATTGTACAGGAAATGAGGCTCGACTTGGCCTTGTAGCGCTTTTAATTGTGCTTTCTGTTCCTCGATTTTGAGCGTATACACTTGCTTAATATAGTCGTTCAGGCTATCACCCATTTTATTGAAACTTTGGCTGATTAGTGTGAGTTCGTCTTCGCGTTCATCGACTGGCAGCTTAGCGTGGAGCTCACCTTTTTCCATCTGATCCATGCCGTCGATGATGACTTGAATGCGGTTAGAATAACGTCTACTGATGAAAAAATTGACTGCAATGGAGATTAGGACAAGAATAACGCCGACGCCGAATAAAGTCCACTGGAGGACAGGGATACCGCCGATTTGGCTTTCTGGGACAATGACTTTACCAAAAACGCCGGATGCTTGTTCCTCGGTGGTTTGGATGTAGCCGTTGTTATGAAGGTAATCGTTCTCCATGTTTGCGGACGTGATGTTGGGTAGGGTATGATTGCTATACAGCGCTGTTTTTGAGCGGTTTAGCACGGCAAACGTGGATGCTGATTTTGCTTTTGGAATGAGGCCTCTTAAAAATGCTGGATCAGCGTACATCAAAACTGTACCAAGCGGTTGAAGCGTACTCGGATCATTAACAACTTGTTTGAAAACGATACTCGATCCGACGCGAAATACATTTTCTTTTTGGGAAACGCTTTGGAGTAGTCTTTGCTCGCCGTATTTTTCGTAAATTGGTTGCCATTTGCCATAATTTACGGGAAAAGTGTACGTGAATTCTTTGTCCGAGGACACAAGTTGTACCGCAATTACATCGTCATCATATGTAAAATAGGACCTTAAAAAACTCTGCAAATCTACACTGTAAAACCCTTGTTTTGCGTAATAATTATCGATATTTTGTTGGATGTAATCCGCATAATCATGGGTCATCGCAACTTGGACGTCATTCATGAGTTCACTGTTTTTGTAGATTTCCTGTGTCATGGCCACGAGCGCAGCTTCTTTTCGGTTTACGGCAACAAGTTGCGACTCTGAAACCGCTTTCGTTTCTTGGAGCACCGCATCGACTTTTATGTTTGTGTAGTATTTTGATATGAAAAACAATAATAATCCAACGGTGAACAGCGATGTTAAGGAAAAAATCAATAACATTCGCTGAAAGATTCGCCGTTTTAATTTGTTCGCACTCATTTTAGAAAACACCCCCAGTCCCTATTATGCCACATCTTGCGCAGATTGGGTTGTCATTTTTGCTTGCATTTTCTGAAACCGAATGAGGTTCACTTTCATCACCCAATATGCTGGCAAAACTCCAGAAATAAAAAGAATTAGCGCTGGGACTTGGGCAATCAAATACGCTGCAATTCCAAAGCCTGCAATGAGGAGCAGTGATGTTTTCCAGCTTGTGAAAGCGAGCAAAAAAGACTGAATGATGTAGCCTCTTAGCGGATAAATAAAATGCGCGTACACAGAAAAATAGTTGACGAGTGCGAGTATTGTCATACCAAACAAGAAGAATAGAAAGAAGTAGAGCAAACTTGACGCTAAGCCATTCATTGTTGCAAAAACGATGCGAAGATCAATGTATAAGAATCCTAGAATCGCTGCGAAACATAAGCCTGCTATGTTAGTTTCTAGAAACGCTTTTTTATAAGAATTCCAAGCTGTCGGCCAAATCGCGATATCAATTTCTTTTTGTGACCACTTTCGCGTTACCGTGAAAAGAGCTGCGGTTGCTGGCATAAATCCGAAAACACCGAGACCGATAATAGTTAAGAACATCCAAATTAGGTTTGCCCAAACGAAGCGAATTAACCATTGACTAGCAACAAAGAATTTATCCATTTTTTCTACTTTTTCCATGTATACCATCTCCTAGCACGAAAGAGCGAGCCAAATTCGGCGCACTCTTCGCTACTCTATTTTATATTTTTGGCTAGCGGGGAGCCTTTCACACATATACCGCAAAGGCTTAGCACAAACTCACTGAACATCGCGTTCGACCAAGCAAACCATTCACGCGTATATTCGTTATGATTGCTAGCATTGACGCCTTCATGCATGAAGCCAGTGTCGCCATCTGTTGTCGTAAGCATTTCGAGAATCGCTAATTTTTCTGATAAACTGGTCGCGGTCATCCCTTGCACACTAAGCGCGATTGGCCATACGTAATGATCCGGCGTATGCGGACTACCGATTCCTGTCAACTGACTGCCCTCTACATAAAATGGATTTTCCCGACTCAAAATGAAATCCCGTGTTGCAAGATATTTTGGATCAGTGAAATCGCCAAAACCCAGGTACGGCGCAGCTAGCAGGCTCGGCACATTGGCATCATCCATAAAATTTTTGCGTCCAGTTCCATCGACTTCGTAGGCGTACATTTCACCGTAATAGGGATGCTCTTGCACCGCAAAATTTTGAATTCCCTGCTCAATTTCTGATTTTAGCAATACAATTTCTGCAGTTAAATTCGCATCACGCCAACATGCAGCGTTTATTTCTTCAAGATATCCGAGCGCGACAACTGCGAACATATTGCTCGGCACAAGATAACCGTAAAGACATGCGTCATCACTAGGCCGGAAGCCACTCCACGTCATTCCAGTATAAGCAACCTCTGTACCTTTGCCGTCACGATTCAACGTATCCGACTGGCGCACATCCTCACGTTCAAACGAATACGGCGACTTCGTTTCGTGATACTGCTCTGTTTTCCAAACATCTAGAATCGCTGCTACACCTTGCCGAAAATCCGTGTCAAAATGTACCAAACTTCCCGTACTCTGCCATAACAAATACCCCAATTGAATCGGATAACAAAGTGAATCAACCTCGTATTTCCGCTCCCAAACATGTGGCGACATTTCCGTCTTATCCGCTTGAAAACCCTTTCCGTTCGCTTCTTGATTAAAGGCATTCGCATAAGGATCCAATTGCACAAAACGCATCTGTTGCTTCACAAGACCCGCAATCACTGCCGCTATCTCCGGATCTTCCTCTGCAACCATCAAGTATGGCCGAATCTGGCTCGTTGAATCCCGCAACCACATCGCTGGAATGTCACCAGTAATCACAAACGGTAAGCCTTCCTTCGTCTCAATAAGCGTTGTCGTATACGTATTTAAAAAACATTGCTGAAACATCTCCTGCAATTTCAGGTGCTCTGGAAACACTTCCGCAACCCGATCAATCATTCTCTGAAAGCTTTTCGGCACATTTTTCGTTGTCATTTCTCATCCTCTTTTCTCCACGTAATAATTTCGCTCGGCGCAACCTGCCAATTCGTTGCTAACCCATCATCTGGACTAGCCTCTTCCAAAATTGTCGTTTTTCGCATGCTACTAAGTAAAACCAACTCCTGCATCCTCTCACTTACACTATAAAAACGTAAAATTTCTGCATCCCGACTCGCCGCTCTTTTCCAGCTAGAGAAAATCAAACCTGGGGCATCTTCCCACATCGCGAATTCCATGCGACTCAAAATCTCCCCATCATGTTGCCCATCCGCCTGAACAGCAAACGGTTCCAGCTGATACTCATACGCCCGTTTCGCTGCCTCCGTCCGAAGCGTCTCTTCCACATACGGCATAACATAAAATTCTGCCACTTGTTCACCAAATGACTGCGCCTCTGGAGCTGGGAAGTTGCCCCAATCACCCATTTCCGAATTCGCACGAAGCAACGTCAAACGAATCTCCGAACCATCCGCGCTCACCTCATACTCTGGCAAACCGCGATTTACAACCATCAAGCCCGCCAATGCCACAAAGGCTTGTTGTCGCTGATCATTGCTCGGATTTTGCCACTCCTCACTCACCCGATTAGGCCGCTCCACAATTTCAAAAACACTATCCGCAAAATGCGTCGCGCGCGCCGTTCCAGTCGGAAAAATCGCCCGCAAACGATGATCCGCTACTTGGTTATCCATCCGCACATCTACCTTTAGCGCCTTCGAACCAGAATCAAGCGTCAATCGTGTTCGCACGACAAATTCCCGAAATTGCTCCGACCTTGGCGACACTCGCTCAGGATGCCAAACAACACGCGCCTTTTCATCTGCAAAAGCTTCCGTATTAGCACTCTCCGGCAACATCATCCGGTGCCTGATCTCCACGACTTTACGAACCCTCGAACTCTCCAAAACCGCGAGCTCAGCAACCAAATTATCCGTTGATATCCGCTTCCTGTCGCCAGCCTCCTTAAACATATACTCATTCCCAATATCGCCTTGATCCACATACGTTCCCAGCCCAGCAAAAGTTTGCCCTGACTCCTTACAACTCACAGAATACGAACCGTTTTCCGCAATATTTACCTGCAAAAACCGATTTTCCAATCGATTCGCGTCATTTTCAATCCGCACAACCTCATTTTCACCAGCCACAGGTACCGCAAAATAAGTTGCAAAGCCCATCCTCGGCAAGTCCTCCGCTACAAAACTCACCTGGTATCGCCGCGCAAAATAAGGCTTCCGAAATGCACGATCCGGTAACTCATAATCAAACTGCATCCCAAGTTCCGTAACGTCCGCATCCACCAAATTACCATTTTCATCTCGAATCTCCAATCGCACACTTGGCAACCCGTTCAAATACGCTGGAATCTCCTCAAATGGCATCTCCGCAAAGTACGTCCGCGCCAACTCCACATCCACCGTCACGACCCTCGTAGCCGCGTAACCCGATGTATGAAACACCACAACCGGTACCGACTCCGCGCCGCCATCAAATTTTGCCACCGTATCCATTTGCCGTACAATCCTCGTCACCTTATCGTCCAAAATCGCGCGCGCCGCTTGCTCCGCCTTCATAAACCGCGTCTCCATCTCCCAGTGCACCGCATCAACACTACAACCTGTAATGCTATCATGGATCTGATTTTCCATCAGCAACTTCCACGCAAACTTCAAATACTCCTCCGGGTACGCAACCTTCCCAATCCGAGTTGCCATCACCGCAATCGGCTCCACAAGTTTCTCCAGCAACTGCTGGACCCGCTGATTCGCCTGCTTCAAATATATCCGCGACGAGGCCGTATTCACAAGTGTCGACCAGCCATCCGTCCGCTGATTCGTAAGCTCACCCTCAATCACTTGCAACTCATCACCCGGCAACAACTTCCGCAATTCCGAAACATACTCAGAAAAATTACTATGCTTAAAAACCATGTCTGGATAGAGCTCCCGCGCCACATCCAGCGCCTCGGGTAAATCCACCTGCACAGGCTGATGGTCACATCCATTCAAAAACAACAACGCTCCCGTCGACGCATAGGCGCTAACATCCGAGAGTTTTTTATCCCAAAAAGCCTTTGCCGCCGCGCGCTCCACCGGAATCTCATTCCCGTTCGAATACCAATTGGCCAGCAAAACACCCAAAACCCTTGTCCCGTCAGGCGCCTCCCAGTACATTTCCGAAAATGGCGACGTATAACCGCCCTCAAAAACCTGATTATTGAACCCTGTTGGCTTCACACCGCGCCCAAAAATCACCGAATCCATTCCAGCCTGCTTCACGAGTTGCGGTGCCTGACCATATATCCCAAATGTGTCCGGAAAATAACCGATTCGCTCCACCGCTCCAAATTCTTGCGCATCCTGCATGCCATAAAGCAAATTTCGTACATTCGATTCACTGCTCGTTAAAAATGCGTCTTGCAACATATACCAAGGACCCACCCGCAATTTCCCATCTCGGACCAAGCGCTCCATCCGCGCCCTCTCACCAGATTTTACCGACAAGTAATCCTCCAGCATAATCGTCTGCCCATCCAAATGAAAATAATCAAATCCGTCTTTATTCTCCAACAAATCCGCCGTCTCGTCCAGCAACGTTACCAACCGATAACGCAATGTCTCAAGCGGCAAAAACCACTCCCGATCCCAATGCGAATGTGAAATTATGTACGCTGTTTTCTTCATCTAAATTTCGCCCCTCTCACCAATCCCAAAACAGTTTTCCAGCCATTTTTGTATTCGTTTTCATTTTCAGTATATCTGCCCTAATTTTGAAAATCAATGACACGCGCGTAACTTCTATGATAAGTCTATTTTTATGTGTTTTGTCTACCTTTACAACTCGCCTTACTTCCCATTAAAACATCATTATGCTACTATTACTGCATACTTAAAATAAAGGAGTTTTACCATGCATATCAAAATCGCAAAATCAAAAGAAGATAGCCAACATATTTCCGAACTTGCGCACTATATCTGGCACGAGCACTATCCCTCCATCATTACCAAGGAACAAATCGATTACATGCTAAACAAATTCCAATCCGCTGATACAATACATAGCGAAATGGAAAACGGCACAACCTACTTAATGGCCTATAAATCAGCCACATTTGTTGGTTACGCCGCATTCTATCAGAAAAATGCTGAACTATTCCTAAGCAAACTATACATCAACCCTACCTATCATAAACAAGGAATTGGCAAAAAGCTCTTCGCAGAAATCACCCAATTCGCACAAAATAATAATTTGCCAAGCATTCGACTTTTCGTAAATAAGTACAACACAAACTCCATCGCAGCCTACAAAAAGATGGGTTTTACTGTCGAAAAAGCGCTTATAACCGATGTCGGTAGTGGCTTCATCATGGACGACTATACGATGACATACACCGTTTAAAACACAATGTGACTGGGAACATAGCCCAAATATGTCGGCGACAAGCGTTTGTATCAAGCAAGATTCACATCCTACTCGAAAAAAAGGATTCGTGATACCTTGCTTATTTTACATGAAAATGAGTTTTATCCCAACTTCGATTTACAGAATAAAAAAGTAGTTGCAACAACCAAATTGGTTACTGCAACTACTTTTTATCATCTAGGCTCCATACGGAACTTGTGCATCATCATACCTAACTTCGAGATTTACGAATTTATTGTATTCTTTTACAAACGCCAATTGCACGGTTCCAACTGGTCCATTACGCTGTTTCGCAATGATAATCTCAATCGTTCCGTCATTCTCGCTTTCATGATCATAATAATCATCGCGATACAAGAACGCAACGATATCCGCATCTTGCTCGATCGAACCAGATTCACGAATATCTGACATCATTGGGCGCTTATCTTGTCGTGACTCCACACTACGAGATAACTGCGATAATGCGATAACTGGGATTTTTAACTCCCGTGCCAACGCTTTAAGAGAACGTGAAATTTCGGAAACCTCTTGTTGCCTATTTTCGCCACCGTTACGACCGCTTCCAGAAATTAATTGCAAGTAATCAATCACAATCATCCCAAGTCCAGCTTCTTGTTGCAAACGTCGGCATTTTGAACGGATTTCATTGACGCGCACACCCGGTGAATCATCAATATAAATACCTGAATTAGACAACGTTCCCATCGCGATAGTCAGCTTCTGCCAATCATCAGCGGTCAGTGATCCTGTCCTCAAATTCTGAGCATTGATATTGCCCTCTGCGCAGAGCATCCGCATCACAAGCTGTTCCGCTCCCATTTCGAGACTAAAAATCGCGACATTTTCATCGGTTTTAGTCGCAACGTTTTGGGCAATATTTAGTGCAAAGGCAGTTTTACCCACGGAAGGACGAGCCGCAACGATAATCAAATCATTACGCTGAAAGCCCGCAGTCATATGATCTAACGCGCTAAATCCGCTTGGAATCCCAGTAATATCACCTTTTCGATTATGGAGAATCTCAATATCATCGTATGTTTTGACGAGAACATCTTTAATATTTTTAAAAGCTCCGACGTTTTTGCGTGAGGAAACTTCTAAAATATTTTTTTCCGCCTCATCCATGAGTGTTTCAACTTCATCCTCGCGCGCATAACTGTCCGTCGCGATTTGTGTTGCCGTGCGAATCAGCCTCCGAAGCAAGGCTTTATCTTCTACAATATGGGCGTAATATTCCAAGTTGGCTGCAGTCGGAACTGCGCCTGAAAGCTCGGTCAAATATGGCAATCCACCAACATCTTCAATTTTGCCCGTGGATGCCAATGCTTCATAAATAGTCACGACATCGACAGCTTTTCCTTGGTCACTAAGTTCCAACATGGATTGAAAAATTAGTTGATGCGCCTGACGATAAAAATCATCCGGCATTAAAATTTCTGAGGCTGTAATCAAGGCTTCTGGTTGCAGAAAAATCGCACCCAAAACTGCCTGCTCGGCCTCAACATTTTGAGGTGGTGTTCTGTCTTGAAGGTTATCCACCATTAAAATCTCCTCTCTCACGCGGGCGACGACAAGAGCCCGCTCGTTTCGAACTCTCCATCGTGAAAAACCGATTTTTCTTTATTCTTCGGTTACGTGGACATCCAAAGTCGCAACAACTTCATGGTGTAACTTCACAGGGACTTTTGTGTGTCCTAGTGCGCGGATGGCTTCTGGAAGGTCGATTTTGCGTTTGTCGACTTTGATTTTATGGTCTTTTTCTAAGGCTTGAGCGATTTGTTTCGACGTGATGGATCCGAAAAGTCTGCCGCCTTCGCCTGATTTTGTTTTTAGTTCAATTGTTAGTTTCTCAACGTTTTCTTTCAATGCTTTAGCGTCTGCTAGTTCTTGTGCTGCTTCTTTTTCAGTTTTCTTTTTTTGGCCTTCAAGGGCGCTAATACTGCTACTCGTTGCCGGTGTTGCTAGCCCTTTTTTGATAAGAAAATTTTGCGCGTAGCCTTCTGCAACCTCTTTAATTTCACCTTTTTTAGCTGTACCTTTTACATCTTTTAAAAATATAACTTTCATCTTAGTTTTCTCCCTTCCAATAAGCATCGATGGCTTCTAAAAGTTGTTTTTTTGCTTCTAAAACTGTACTATTTTTTATCTGAGTTGCTGCATTGGACAAATGTCCGCCGCCGCCCAGTTTTTCCATAATTACTTGGACATTTATTTCGCCGAGTGAACGCGCGCTAATTCCAATCATTTTATCAGGTCGTAGCGTGATAACAAACGAGGCTTGAACACTCTCCATCGAAAGCATCGTATCCGCCGCTTGTGCTGCAATGACCGTATCAAAAGTTTCATCTTCACGCCCTGTCGCAATCGCCATCCCGTCATGGTAAACTTCAAGCGACTCGACTAAACGACTACGCTGCCTAAACGTTTCAATATCTTCTTTCAAAAATTGCTGTACAAGAACCGTATCTGCACCAAGTGAGCGCAAATAACTTGCCGCATCAAAAGTACGGGAACCCGTACGCAGCGTAAAGTTTTTTGTATCAACCACAATCCCTGAAAGAAGCGCCGTTGCTTCAATTTTTCCAACTTTTTCGGTGGCTGGTTGGTACTCAAAAAGCTCTGTGACTAATTCTGCGGTTGAAGAAGCATACGGCTCAATGTACACGAGCACTGGGTTCTCCACAAACTCTTCTGAACGGCGATGGTGATCCACAACCACTACATGCGCCGCGGTTTCCAACAATTCACGATTGATAACCATCGATGGCTTATGCGTATCGACGATGACAAGTAAGCTCTTATCGGTTATTGTATCAAGCGCGGTTTGTGGTGTGATAATGTTGCGAATCACGTCTGGATATTTCTCGATTTTACGCATTAAGCGCTGTACATCCGGACTCATTTTTCCTGGTTCGACAACGACATAACCTTGCCGCTCGTTCATCTCTGCAATCTTCATCACACCCAGGCTTGAACCCACAACGTCCATATCTGGATAACGATGCCCCATTACAAAAACTTGATCACTCTGTGTAATAAGTTCCTGCAACGCTTGCGAGATAACCCGCGCCCGAACTCGCGTCCTTTTTTCCATCGGATTCGTCTTTCCACCATAAAAACGAACTTGGCCCTCAGGTTGCTTAATCACGACCTGATCACCACCACGACCGAGCGCCAAATCAAGCCCCGACTGCGCGAGATCCGCGAGATTAATCAAATCATCCTCTTTGTAACCTATCCCTACACTGAGCGTTAGCGGGATATTCTGCTTCGACGTCCGCTCACGAATCCGGTCAAGAATCTGGAATTTCTCCTCTTCCAATCGCTCCAACTGCGCCTCCGTCAAAAAAGCAATAAATCGATCCGAAGAAATCCGCTTCAAATAAAGCCGGTGCTCCTTCGCCCAGTTCGTCAACATCGACGTTACCAAATTATTCAACGCACTGCGACGGCGATCGTCCATGCCTTGTGTCCACTCATCATAATTATCCAGAAAAATAATTCCAAAAACAGATTTATCCGCCTGATATCGCGTGTTCAAATCATAATATTCCGTCCGGTCATACAAATAAATAATGCGTTCCTTCCGCTTCACAATCGTGTCAAAACGGTGCTTGCGCCACGCAATCGACTGGATTCCTTGATCATCTTCCCCACGAATTACCGCTAAAAATTCCGGTCCAACATCCGCGAGCGACAAACCTAAAATATCATCATCCTGCCCGAAATATTTCGCCATAAACGGATTGAACCATTCTACATTATAATTCTCATCATATAGTAAAATCCCCATCGGCATCTCAACAAGCGCCTCACCCTCACTGCGCTTAATTCGATACGATAAGTTCGAAATATACTCCTGAACCTCTTTATTCAGCCGATTCTCCATAAAAAACAGCGTTATAATGAGCGATGTAACAGCAACAAATAAAAGTACTGCCAACCACCACTTATAATAAAAAGTGACAACCGTCAGGACAAGTACGACTGCTATTAGCCCATACAATGGATATTTCAGCATTCTCTTCTGAAAAAAGCCTGACATCAGCAATAAGCCCCCTTGCTTTCTTAGATTAGCATCGAAATTAGGTGTCCTTTGTTATGTAATTTCCCTCGTAAATTTAAAAATTCCAAGCATCCCTTAAGATTTCATCCTCATTTTTGTACGAAGATAAGCATACTTTAATCATACCATAAATCGGGTTTTGAATGTTACTATGAAGCGAAAATGTAACAATGTTTGTTTGGTTGTGAAATAATAGAATTTCTACCGAATATACTGGCTATATAGAAAAAAGCACGCCAAATCACATCAGCGCACTTTTATCTACATACATCTTACTTCCTATCCTTCAAATGATGCCCTTCAATATCCATCGACGGCAGCACTTTGTCCAACCATTTCGGCATGTACCATGAACCTTTTCCGAATAGTTTTGTGAGGGCTGGGATGATTGTTAGACGCACGATAAATGCATCGAATAATACACCGAAGCCTAGCGCAATCCCGATTGATTTAATCATTGGGTCTGGCGCGAAAACGAAACTGATGAAAACAGAGAACATGATCAGAGCTGCTGCAATGATAACTGGTCCGCTTTCTTTTAAGCCGGTTTTGATGGAATGGGTATTGTCTTTTGTTAGCGTATATTCTTCGTGTACGCGGGACATCAGGAATACCTCGTAATCCATCGCAAGCCCGAAAAGAATTCCGATTGTGATCACTGGCAGGAAGGCAAGAACTGGGCCTGTGGTGCTGATACCGAATAGTTCATTAAATACGCCGTCTTGCATAACCATCGTCGTGAAGCCAAGTGTCGCTGTTAGTGAAAGCACGAAGCCAAGTACGGCTGTTAGTGGAATCAGTAATGAGCGGAACACAACTGTTAATAGAATGAAAGCAAGCACAACGATGACGCTTGCGAAAACTGGAATCGCGTCATTAAGCTTTTGCGACATGTCGATATTAATCGCGCTTTGACCAGTTACTTCCATGCTGATTCCGTATTTGCTATCCGCTGTTTTGGCGTAACTTCTAAGGTCGTGAACGAGTTGCGTTGTTTTATTGTCTGTCGGTCCAGTTTTTGGAATAACGGAAATAAGCGCGTAATCGCCATTCTGATTCGGCATTGGTGGCGTTACGATTGCAACGTTTTTCATGCCGGTGATATGTTTGGTAACTTCGGTTAAATGCGCCGCGCTACCTTTATCCTTCGTATCCGCTAAAATAACTAATGGTCCATTAATACCTTCGCCAAATTTGTCGGATAAAATATCGTATGCTTTCTTCTCCGTGGAATCTTTCGGTTTTGAGCCGTTATCTGGAATACCTAGTTCCATCGAACCGAACGGGATGCTAAGTCCCCCGAGTACGATAACTGCAAGTAAAAATGCAATAAGCGGTTTTCCAACGACGAATTTTGTCCAGATGTTGTCAGCTTTTTTAGCTGTTTTTTCTTTTTGTGGCCTGATTTTATTATGGAAAACCCCGATGAAAGCTGGGATTAGAATTAGCGCGGAAAGCACAGCGAAAAGGACGCTTAGTGCGGATGCCAGCCCCATAACTGTCAGAAATTCGATGCCAACAAGTGACAGACCACATACCGCGATAATTACAGTGATTCCAGCAAAAATTACCGCACTACCTGCCGTTCCTGTCGCTAGTCCAACTGCTTTTAGATGGTCTTTCTCGGTGCGGATGATTTGGCGGTATTTAAATAGGATAAATAACGCGTAATCGATGGCAACAGCCAGGCCAATCATGACGGCAAGTGTGAGCGTAACATTTGGCATTTCGAAATAGCTTGAAATAATTGCGATAATGCCAATACTTGTTCCTAGACTTAGAATCGCAGTGATTATTGGTAACCCAGCTGCGATGACGGAGCCAAACGCGATAATCAAGATAACTAGTGCTACAACAATACCGATCGCTTCTGATGAACCACCGATATCCATTGGTGTAATCATAACATTACCTGTTAATTCCGTTTGAAGATCTTTATCATCCATACCCTTTAGTGCATCTTTGACTTTATCGATGGATTTTTCTGTTACAGCCATTGCATTGACGTTATAACTAATATCCGCAAAAGCAGTCGTCATATCTGGGCTAATTGTTTTCGCTTCATACGGGTTCGCGATACTTTCAATTGTATCATCATTTTTCTTAATTTCTGCTAAAACTTGTGTAATCGCGGCTTGTGATTCAGGTGTTACAACGCCTTTTTCTTGATTGCTTTTGAAGACGATTCGGATGCTTCCTTTTTGACTATCCTGCTTGAATTCTTCCTCAATTTTATTTGATGTATCCAGTGATTTTAGGCCACTCATTTTAATATCATCCGTAAAATTAATTCCCTTGATGCCTAGTACGGCAACGATAATCCCTAAAACGACAAACCAGGAAATAATGGTTTTCCATTTGTGTTTAGCAAAGGTCTGCCCTAGTTTGTAAAGTAAATTTGCCAATTGATTGTTTCCTCCTTCAATTCACGCTATTATATATTTATAGACATACAGTGTATATTACACGATTTCAAGACGAAATGTAAGAACCAGATTGTTTAGTCTGTATAGTTAAGCAACACTTTAGGAGATGTGTAGATGAACGATTCGGATTTACGTGTGCAAAAAACAAAAAAAGCACTCTATAAAACTTTACTCACAATGCTTGAAACACAGGAGTTGGCAAGCGTTACGGTGAACAGTATTTGCAAAGAAGCACTGATTCATCGGACTACTTTTTATAAGCATTTTTATGATAAGTATGATTTGTTAATGTATGTGTTGCACGAGCAATTTCAAGACTATTTTGCGTTAGATATTAGAAATCGGATTAATCACCCGTTTCAGTCTGGGTTTGATACCGTTTATATGGACATGCAGTTGGTACTTGAAAAGCAGAAAGATGATGATACGTTTTTCAAGACGATGGCCTCGTTTTTTTTAACAGAATTTCAGAAAGACATCGAGGCGAATATGGATAAATTGACACTTTCAGATGACATTCCTGCTGAGCTCTTGACGTATATTTATGCGGCCAATTTAGGGGCTATCATGTACTGGTCACAACAGATGGCAACACCTGCCGATTGGTCGCAGATGGATAAACTATTTAAAGCCGTTTTACCAGTGAAAATTGATTTATAAAACGTCATAGTTTGAATAAAGGTTAAAAGGCTATGCGCACTGCCGATTCGTACGCATAGCCTTTCCTTATACTTAAGGCAACTCATTACCCGCCGCCAAATAAATCTCATACCATTCTTGGCGTGTCAACGTAATATTCGATGCTTTGCTAATCGCTTGCAAACGCTCTGGATTCATTGTGCCTACCACAGTCTGAATTTTCGCTGGGTGACGTAAAATCCAGGCTGTTGCAATCGCTGTATTCTCCACGCCTTTTTCAGCGGAAAGACGATCGATAACTTTATTCAATTCAGGAAACTTAGGATTGTCTAGGAAAACACCTTCAAAAAAGCCGAATTGGAATGGTGACCAAGCTTGAATCGTGATATCTTTCAAACGACAATAGTCTAAGATGCTACCATCGCGATCTATAGAACGATCAATGGCCATGTTCACATTGAGACCAGCGTCAATCATGCCAGTATTTGTAATGCTGAGTTGTAACTGATTTGCGACTAATTTCTGCTCCACATACTTGCTCAAAAGCTCGATTTGCATCGGATTCTGGTTACTTACACCGAACTCGCGCACTTTTCCGTTATTTTTAAGTACTGTGAATGCTTCTGCTACTTCCTCTGGTTCCACTAGTGTATCCGGACGATGAAGTAGCAAAATATCGATATAATCTGTTTGCAAACGTTTTAAAATACCATCTACAGACTCCAGAATATGCTCTTTTGAAAAATCGAACATCCCCGGACGAATGCCACATTTCGACTGTAAAATCATTTTTTCACGTACCGCAGGATTCATTCCAACCGCATCCGCAAAAACTTCCTCAGATTTTCCGCCACCATAAATATCCGCGTGGTCGAAGAAATTAATCCCCGCATCCATCGCTGTGTTGATCATTTTCGTTGCCTCGTCCTTCGATAAATCGGCCATACGCATACAACCAAGTGCGATTTCAGGAACTAGCAAACCACTGTTACCAAGATTAATTTTGTTCAATGAGAACACCTCTTTATCTTATTTGATAAACACTTACCTTCTTATTTTCACACTCTAATGAAACGAAGTCAATTAAGAACACCCCTTGCTTCCCTCATCACTATGTCCGCTTATTAATCTGCCTACCATTGACATTCATTTCATCCCAATTTTTTACCATTCGGAATTTCGCTAGTAACTGTTGCACAATGTACAAGAGATAAAAAGAACACACAATCTACACAGCCATTAAATTTTATAATGATAACTATTTATAAAACGCATTTCCACTCACTGATAGAAATTTGTTATGCTAGCTCTAAAGGAGGTCACGGGAAAAATTTGCTATAAATTTTTGCAGGAACTAGTAGCTAAATTATAGTAACTAATTAAACCTTGGATGAGCTTATTTCTAAAGTTGAAAAGACATGCCAAAATTGATATCTAGCTTTTCGATACGTCTTTTGAAAATGATTGACCTCGCCAAGAAAATACCAGAAATGAGGATAACTTATGAAATTAACAAAACAGACTATAGGTTGGAGTTTATTAGTTGTAAGCGTTGTCTTTTTTGCGCTAATTAAACCACCAGCTGCTTTTAGTCCAAGCGTACAAGCAACGACCACCACAACGTCACAAAACGAACAAGCACCCTACGCTACTATCCCAGAAGGAAGTACGTACGAAAGTGTTTTCCCAGACGAAATGTTGGGGCGCAGTATAGCGTCTGAAATTCAAGGTATCTGGGTTAATGATGTCGATTTAACCGACCCTGTCACGCAGTCGGAATTGGATAGTTTGACTGTCTTATTTGCAGACGCCGATGGAACACCTGCTGACAATCTAGAAGGATTACAATATCCTCATCACTTAAAAAATCTTTATATTATAGGTGCAAGCAACGGAGGACACAGTCTTCTCACTGACCTTACCCCCTTACAACATTTAACTGAACTAGAACTATTATCATTTAACAATACGGAGGTACAAGACCTTACCCCCCTCAAAAACCTAACTCAGCTTAAAGAGCTAGTCATAAGTCTAGCAAAAGTACAAGATGTAGGCCCATTAGCAGGATTAACAAACTTAGAAAAATTAGACCTAAGAGCAAATAAGGTGCAGGATCTAACCCCGCTCCAGAACCTGGAGAAATTACATTATTTGGAGGTGGGTGGAACATTTACAGATGCTCGTCCAATCCAACATTTACCGTTATTTAAAAACCCAGAGGGCTATTGGTGGCTAATTAGTAATGTAGTCTTACCAGATGCATACGTTGGCCAACCAATCACCATTGAAGCTTATGGTCTCAACCACTTATTACCTTATGAAGAATATATTGCTACAGTAGACGGTCGTTATAAGGGGGTTTCCACCTATAACACCAACACACATCAACTGACTTGGCTAACATCTGGGACAAAGGGCGCGGGAATAATCGATTTTAGGGAATATGGAGGAGGTAAGAATCAGATAATCAAAATAAACTTTCTACAACAGGTGCACGAAGCTCCTGAAGGCTCCCCGGTAACGGTAACCTATGAAGATGCAGATGGAGAGGCATTAGACGAGGCCACTACGTTAACAGGAAAACAATATGAGCGTTACCGTGCCGAGGCAAAGGAAATCGCAGGCTACAGACTTATTAGTGAGTCAGCAATTGCCACAGGCACATTCACCGATAAACCGCAAACCATTACTTTTGTATATCAGAAACTAGCAGAAAGTCAACCCGTGACGGTCACATACGAAGATGTTGATGGTAATCCTTTAGACAAAAACGTGATTTTAACCGGAGACATCGACCAAGCTTACCAGGCTGATGCAAAAGAAATTTCGGGCTACACACTTACGAATATCCCAGAAAATGCCAGCGGTACATTCACCGATAAACCACAAAACGTAGCTTTTGTCTATCAGAAAAACATACAGATTGGTACAGGGACGGATAAACCTGGTCATGATCCCAATAAAGACGATCAGACGCTAACCATAACACCTGCTGTAAGCAATCCTTTAAACAAAGAAAATCAAGAAGCATCTAAACCCGTACCTTTTGAAGATACCGATTTAGTGTCAAAAGAGCTGTCTTTAAAAGACGGCAAGCGGTTAGCACCACTGGGTGATAGTTCTCCTTGGATTTTGTATGTCACAGGGGGTCTCTGTCTGTTGCTCGGGGGACGATTATTCCGGAAACCTTAATTTAAGTACTCCTTTTATTATATAACTCTAAAAGTTGAAAAGACGTGCCAAACGGCTAGCTAAACTTTTTGGTACGTCTTTTGGATATGTACAGAGTGCTTCACCTCACCAAGCAAATACTAAAATGAAAATACCTAGAAACAAAACAGACGGTTGGTCAAAGACCTCTTTTGTAAGCGCTATCTTTTTCACATGTATTCAACCACTAGCTATACAAACAACAGCAAACACCCTACACTACTATCTCAGAAGGAAGTATAGGCAGCGATCTATGTCAATTGCTCAGAGAACGATTATTCCGGAAACATTAAAAAATTAAGAAACAATGGAGGAAACATGAGAATGAAAAAAAATATGATTGTGATTAGTATGCTTGCCAGCTTACTAATCACCCTTGGTGTTTTTAGCACCCCATCCTTTGCCAAAACAGTAACTACAAAAAGCGAAGAGACCTTAACATTTCAAACCGCTTTTCCCGATAGCGCACTCGCAAAAGCCGTTTACTTAAGCATTTATCCAGAACAAACAGTGCACGAAGTCGATTTAACAAAAAAAGTAACACAAAAAGAATTAAGTCATATTCAGACGCTAGCCGATACACGAGACGTTCCTGTTTCAGATATCACAGGCATTAACCGCTTAACCGCATTAAAAACAGTAGCATTCGAAGGAAATGAGGGCGGGCGGATTGTCGATATTTCTCTCCTCAAGCACTTAAAAAAATTGGAGTCATTGACGCTACGAAATCAATTTATTTCAGACCTTGCGCCACTGGCTTCCATGAAACAGCTAAAAGAGCTCGATCTTTCTCAAAATAAAATTACGAACATCCACGCTCTAACAGAGCTAACCCAGTTAAAGAAGCTAAATCTATCTGGTAATCAAATTACCGATTTTCGACCATTAGAAGATGTAGCTGTCACACATACTCAAGCATTTCAAGCGCTTGCGCAAACAATCATCAAAGGTAGCACGAGCCGAGTCGGCCGACAAATGGCTATTCCCCAAGTGTACGATACAACAGGGAAAATGCTTTCTCCCCAAGTAGTCGAAGGCTACGGTAATCTCATCAAAGATAACGCTGTTAGGTGGTTACAACCAGGTCAAAGTACACTGCAATACGTCGACCAGCAAAAAAATCCGGCGATTGTTGTCTTTATCCAATATAAAACCACTGGTAACACGTTAAAAGCGCCTAAGTTATCAAAAAAGAAGTTAGCTTCCAGTTCACCACTAATTATCAAAGACGCTGACGGGAAAATACTTAATCATACCGATTATTTATTGGCACCTGGAAGTGAAGGGGTAACCATAACGAATAACAGTCAGGCTATTGCTGATGCAATTTCCTTATTAGCACAACAACCCTTCGATGCAAACAATCACAAAGGAAGCATTTCTCTACCGAGCGGCGAATGGCACTTAATGAACAAAATTGAACTGTTAGAAGGGCAAAGCTTACTAGGGAACCAGACGACACTAGTACGCGTTAAAGAAAGTTTTAAGAATGAGCCCATCGAATCACGAGACAGTGTCAACTATTACGATGCAATGATTGATATGGCCAGCTACAGTCGCGTCAGTGGCATCACGTTAGACGGACTCAAAAGTGCTGAGGATACTGCAGATTCTATTCAAAATGGCATAACAGCGAAAGGGCACTACACTGAAGGAGACATCCCCACAGCTCCAAGCGATGCCGACTACTTGCACGATTTAATCATCGAAGATACCACCATCCAAAACATGGCTGGCAGTGGTATCACGATTGATTTAGCAAAAAATGTGACCATCCAAGGAAGTACAGTCTTATCTGATGCCAATCATGCGATGCGCGTGATAAATATGGGATATGATGGAATTATCGGCTATTCTGTGGACAAGATGACCATCGACCGCACCTTGACAAAAACAATTGGTCATCTGAGGAGACCTAATCAAAACTACAGTCTCTGTCAATCGATGCGCAAAATGCAAGTCAATAACCCTGGGCATACGTACCAAATTCGCTATCCCGTTAGCCATCAAGGGATCATTTCTAACAATGTTGTTCTTGATAACGCTTACGAAGGGATTGATGGGCACTCCGTTCAGGACTATCATATTTCTAATAATACGGTAGTCGGTGTCAGTCAAGCCATCATCGTCGGTGGGCAAAATTATTCGTCCGCCTATTACTACCCTGCTCGCGATGTGGTCATTACCGACAATCGAGTGAATCAAAGTGAGGATATCAAAAAATGGGTGGGAGATTTAGAAAAGCCATCACAAGCGGGTATTGTGCTTTGGGGAGCTACACAGAAAACACCAGATGGACCTGGGTCTGAGGAGGTTGGCTACTCGAATGGAGAAATTAGTAAGAATAAATTGGATAACATTCATCCAACTACCGAAAAGACAGGATTTTATGGCGGGATTGCCATCAAATCGAGTAGGAGGAGCCGTTAGGCTCCGACCTCTCACACCACCGTACGTACCGTTCGGTATACGGCGGTTCAA